>SLOV01000212.1 GCA_007132345.1 Kiritimatiellia bacterium | reverse complement strand
GAAGCCGCTCGTGTCCGGACCCGAAGCGAAAAGATACCTGCGCTCCGCAACTGACACATACATCTTGTTCCCATACAAACTGGATGCAACTCCTCCTGCTCTGTTTGCCCATAGCGACTTGATCTGCCATTACCCTGAAGCGTGGTCCTACCTGTGTTCCAGGGAAGAGGAACTGCGAAGACGCGAAGATGCGGCATTCGACGACGAGCAGTGGTATCGATTCGGGAGAAGTCAGAGTATCGATAAGCAAGAATCCCCCAAACTCATCGTCGCGCAGACCGCGCCCTGCCTCCGAGTCTGCTACGACGCGGAAGGGCAATTCTACCTCAATAATGTGCGAGTGAATGGCATCCTGACCGATGACGCTAATGTCGCTTGGTATTTGCTTGGTGTGCTGAACGCACCGGTCTGCGACTTCGTATTCCGCCGAATCGCGAAAGCCAAAGAAGGCGGCTACTACGAAGCCAACAAACAATTCATCGCTCCACTCCCTATCCCCGACGCACCGCCATCGGGGCGGGGGGAGGTGGGCAAACGCGCCCGCGAGTTACAGGAACTGCATACCTGCCGCCGCGACACGATCGTGCGACTTGATCAGCGTCTGCAAAGTGCCCAGACCTCTGCGATACGTCCTGCGCTGAAGGAAGAGTGGCTCTGGTCCGACGTTGGAACGCCCGCGACCTGGAAGCAATCGCCCGAAGCTCCGGCCGGTCTCCGTGGTCGCGAATTGACGGCATGGGCCAAAGAACGTCATGCCGAGGCCCTCCAGGAGCGGCTCGACGCGCTCGATCTCCTGCTCCAGCCCGGCGCCAGGCTGTCCGTCGAGAACACCGACGACGAACTCGCCCTCACCATCGACGGCCGCGAGGCGCTGCGTCTCTACGACCGCACCGACACGCCTTTCATTGCCGCCCAATGGCGTCATGCCCTGCGCGACCTGAACGTCACCGAAAGCTTCGACGCCCGTCGTCTCGTCAAACTCCTCCTCGCCCTCCGCACGACGCAAGAGTCCACGTTGCGCGACCGTATTCTCTCCCTCGACAGCGAAATCCTCGCGCTGGATCAGACCATCGCTGACCGCGAAGCCGCCATCAACGCCCTGATCTACCGCCTCTACCGCCTGACCCCGGAAGAAATCGCGATGGTGGAGGGTGGGTGAGGGAGGGGGTAGGGCGGTCTGAGCAGAAGGGCAATAAGATAAGACTGCGGATCAGCGGGCTTCTGCCCCGGCTCCGTGGGCGTCGGGGATGCTTCGCCCCACCTTCCCGCACAAGTGGCTGCTGGGTAGGGCGAACCGTCCCCGGTGAGCCGTACAGGCACCGTGCGACATCTGCGTCAAGGTAGCGCCATTCTGGTCTGATCGAGAGATCCCTTCGGCCTGCATGATCACTGCCCTGACGTTGTAAAGCATCTTGTGGTTGTGGTAACAACTTAACAGGCAACAGTGCCGATGGCGAAGCAAACGAGGACATGCTGTGAAACTGGTCGACACATTGGAGGAGGCAAAGGCGAATGCGGTCATCTTCTGGGGAAATGGACTTATCGATAGGAAGACCTATACATGGAGCGCACTCTCAAAGTTCCAACACTGGTACTACTTCGAAGACGTTGATGTCTTTGCCCCCTGCAAGTTCATCGGGTTTAAGAATCGACGTATCACAGCCCCTGGCCCTTTCCCGGGCTACGGAGGCGAGGCTAAGGCAGCGCTCGCTGAGTGGTTTCGTCCTTTGAGCCGGAATAGTCCCAAACATCGGTTCCTCGCACGAAAGCTTGATGCGTTCGTGAAGGCGAATGGAAAGAAGCTTGGAAAGCCAGTTCTTTCTGGACGCGGGGCCATCCATGTTCTTCGTCCTGAGTACGCGCAGACCAGAAGAGGGAGAGACAACGCTCGGAAATCGGCGATGCGCACAGAGCCGCAGACAGCCTCGCGCGCCGGGGAAGTACAGCAGCGTCGCGGTCAGGACCTGTTCCGGGAACGGGTAATGGTGCGGTGGGGCCGCAAGTGTGCGGTGTCCTGTTGTAAGAACGAGGCATTACTCGTTGCAGCCCACATTAAGCCATGGAGCGAGTGCAACGACAGAGAGCGGTTCGATGGGGAGAACGGGCTTTTACTCATGGCGCATCTGCACGCCGCGTTCGACGCTGGATTGATCAGTTTTGACAGCCAGGGCCGTATTCTTCTTTCAGCCGAGCTAACGCCTGGAGATAGGCGCCTGCTTGGTGTCGAGGAGGCTACACGTCTAAAGTTAGGCAAACGAGCCAGGGCCTATCTGCGTGCGCACCGGAGAAAGCAGGGTTTCGCTGCATGAGGCCAGCCTTTTCCGCCGTTAAAGACCCTCCGAACACCCGATAGGCTGTAGCCCGAATGAGAATCCCTGCTTGCCGGACAAGCGGAGAATGCGTACGTTGCTGTTGATGACTAACCGGGAAAGGCTGCGCGCCATTCTTCAATACACGCTCCTTATCGCCTCCGAGGCCGACGAGGCATGCGAGCGTTGGCTGAGTCCCCTGCATTTGGTTAAGCACCTCTACTTGGCCGACTTGCATTACGCAAGCCACAATGACGGCCAGGTTTTCACCGGGCTGGCATGGAAATTTCATCACTTCGGCCCATGGTCGAGCGAGGCATTCCTGGCCATCGATGAAGCGCTTCCTGCCATCGGCGCAGAAAAGAGCAGCTTTCCAAGCGAATATGGTGATAAGGACTGCGTCCGGTGGCGCATCGAGCCCGACCCCGATGCGCTGCAGAGACTCAAGCAGGAACTTCCTTTGGAGATCAAATCCAGCGTGCAGCACTATGTCAACCGCTACAAGAACAACACCACTGCACTCTTGCACTTTGTCTACTCAACGCCGCCGATGTTGCGAGCAGCTCCCTCCGAAATGCTCGACTTCTCTTGCCGTACCGCGCCCGAGGAGGCCGACGCGGAGCCATATGTTCCGCTAATGGATCGTTTGTCAAAGAAGCAGAAGAAGGCTCTCAAGGCAGGCATGGACGATTTGCGCCTGCGCTTCAAACAACAAGAATCCGCGCGAAGTCACTACCCGGCACCTCCGCCGGGACGGCAAGATAAGGTGTATGAGCAGGGCCTCCAGTGGCTGGATGGTCTCGGGGGCAGTCCTTTTCCAGAAAAGGGAGCTACTGTGGAATTCTCCGAACATTCGTGGAAATCCGCCGCAAGGAGCGGGGATGGCTGAGTACCCTGACAATTGTGTTCAGAACTTGATCGGGGGGAAATGGTGGGAGCCAGAACCACCAGGCGAATTGAGTCGAGGCTCTGTCGTTTATTCGTATATCCAGTTCTTTTCGGAGGTTCCCTACGAATTGGTTCCAACGAGGCTGGATCCACAGCGGCATGATACGGCAGTCTTTACTGCCAAGCCCCTTCACGCGGGTGGTCGCAGGGCCGCGCATGCCGATTTGCCGGTTGCCGCTTTGCCGCGGCTAGCCGGTGCCGACTGCTATCTTGTGAACCGGGCAAAGCGTCGACCGTGTCTTGTTCTGGGAGGTGTTCACCGTAAGGAGATTGAGAGCCGTCTGACTTCCGGTATGATCAAATCTGCCACGCACGAATTCCTCATGGTAGCTCCATACTTCAGCGTTGGCCAGGAGGGTAGATCTGGGTACAACCCGGCGTTTGTTGAGCGAATCATGCACGCGCAGTACAGCCGATTCTTCTGGGAGCACTTGCCGGGCGAGCGAGGCCAAGAATCCATTTTGCGATTCGATCTGATGCAGCCGGTTGGCTTCCACCACCAAGCCTACTCGCCCTTCGGCTACCGTCTTTCTAGCGAAGCCCTTCGAATCATCGACGAATGGCTGGAATGGGTCATGTATGATCGGGACGGCGCAACCGTGCAGAGCTTTCGCGAATTGATGCGCGGCTTTGGCGCGAATTGAGTAGGGAATCTCGCCAGCCTGGTTGTCTTTGCGCGGGACATAGTTGGTGTCCGGGAGGCCGCATCGCCGCCAAAGTCCTCAATCACCTCGACGATGAGGTGATGAAGGTGTTCAGGGTGGGGTGAAAGCGTTTGTCGAAGGAAGAGAAAGAGGCGCTGAAGGCCGGCATGGACGAATTACGCCTGCGCTTCAAGCAGCGGCAGGCGACGATATGCTCTCGCCTTAAGCCGCCACCGGGCCGCTTTGATGAAGTGTATGAGCGTGGGGTCGAGTGGTTGAATCGCCTTCTTGTGTAACTCCGCCCTCCACTGCGTGGAATCGGTCTGGGGTGGAGGGGCGAGTTACACGAGCCCGTCAGAGTGCGATCCCCTTGCTACTTCTGTGCGGATGAGATGATATTGGTGTTCAGGACCGGGCAATCTGCTATGGTTCTGACGGCGATGAGCGAATCGGATCTGAAACTGAAGAATGCACCCATTGTTGAGGCGCTGGTAGAGATCGACTGTGACCTGCCTGCGGGAACGCTTCTGGCAGAGCTCGAGGAACCTGCAAGGCAAGCCTTCGACGGCTCTTACCCGCAGATGCGCATTCAACAGAAGATTCAAGGTGAAATCAGGGACCGGCCCGATGAAGTTCCCGCGTTTTCAGCATCCCCATGGGAACTATCGGCTTTTCAGTTCTTCCAGGTGGACCCAGTGCAGGTGGTTCAGGTTCGAGAGCAGGGCTTTTCTTTCAATCGTCTGCGCCCGTATACCACCTTGGATGACTACATGCCCGAAATCCGAAGATGCTGGAACCTTTATCGGCAGATCGCAACGCCGCAACTTGTTCGGGCCATCAGGCTCCGCTACATCAACCGTATCCTCCTGCCTGTGCAGGGAGCGGTGAATTTTGACCAGTACTTTCGCATCGGCCCCAAGATTCCCGACGAGGAGGGGATGGATCTCACTGGGTTCCTCAATCAGTACAGCGCTATCGAAAGGGATTCAGGGCACCACATTCTCGCCATCCTAACCGCACAGCCCGTTGAAGAACCCTGCTGGCCAGTGATTCTTGACATCACCGTAGGGACGACGGAGTCTCATGACGCTGATGACCTGCCGTGGATCGAGGACCGGATTCGATCGCTGCGACGCTTAAAGAATGACGTTTTTAGACGAACCCTGACCGAATCATGTCTGAGCTTATTTCAGCATTCCAAACAGGATCTGGCCTAGGATGTCATGCCCTGCTGTGGGCTTATGCCAAAGGAGGAAGCGCCGTTTCCTTCGAGGCAGCGCACGCGAGGAGGAATGCCTGCACTATCATCGCTGCCGCAGAGGGCGCACAGTCATTCTGGCACAGGACGTCAGATCGGCTGGCTGCTCTTCTGGACTTCTACGAAGAATGCAGACTGCTGGCTGAAGGGGACAGAAGCGTGGCTATTCCTGCCCCTGCTGCTCTGCGCATGGCTGAATCCGTTTTGCGCGCCTTACCGGACGAGTTTCCCACGCCCGAGTTTGCGCTGGAGCCGGACGGTGCGATCGAAATGGATTGGGCCGCGGGGCGATATCGTCTGTTCTCGCTCAGCGTCGGCCCTGGTTCCCGCCTTGCGTATGCGTGGTTAGACGGTTCCGACAAGGGGCATGGCGTCGAGCGATTCGATGGGATTACGCTGCCCACCCGCATTCACGACGGTATCAAGACGCTTGTGAGCAACGGCCATGCTGGAATCCGGGCTGCCTGAAAAGGTCGTAGATGACGAGGATCTGGCCCGCTTTCTGACACAGAGCGGTCATTTCAGCCGTGAACGCGTCAAACCAGCCGCTTTTCTGCCAGACAGGACGAGCCGGGAGACGTCGGTTTCACGGCATGGCAGGCAACCGGAAATGGCTCTATGGGCATTGGGCTCTGCCGCTGCAGGGTCTACGCGGAACCTCTACGGAGCAGCCATCCTCAAAGCAGGCACTGTACGGGCGGCCACGTTGAGGGTGGAATCGTCAGAGCCACCGCCTCGACACGCGGCAATTCGCGGCTGGCCCTGGCACGATAGAGACATTGAGTTACAGCGTGCGCAGCAGAAGGAGTGTGCTCTTCAGCTTGCATCTGCCGCTGGCCCCCCATTTCTGAAATAGTCGACTCAAATAGAAGGTCCATCCCCAGCGGAAGCACCCAGCGTGAGGTTTATCGCTTGTAGGTTTGTTCGAGGGGGTGGTGGCGTCCCCCGTGAGGAGGGACGTTGTCCCCCCCCCGCGTGAGGCCACGTTGCCGCGGCCAATCACGTGACCGCGTGTCGCGGAACGTGACCACGCGGCGCGGCTCTCGTGGCAACGGGGGGAATCACGTTCGTGAACTCCGCCCTCCAGTGCCTGGAATCCGTCTGGGATGGAGGGGCGAGTTACACGAGCCCGTCAGAGTCCCGAATTCAGTCGGAAGTGGCGGCAGACCTTCAGGCGGCCGCGCCGGGCTGAAGCCCCGGCGCAGACTTCCTGCTGAAGCGGGTACTCTGGCCTTGAGTGAGTGGAAGTTTTGTTCCATCGAATGGAACTTTTTCTCCATCGAATGGAACTTTTCTTCCGGCGCATTGCGTGGCTTGAACTCACCACGTCAGCGTGCGAAGGCCCTTCACCTTCTTGAAGTGCTGATCTTTGGTGACCAGCGGCAGCTCGTGTTGCAGCACCAATGCGGCAATCCAGCAGTCGTTGGCCGGAATTGGAGTTCCCGCCTCCTTCAATTGTCTGCGCACGGCGGCGTAATGCGGCAGGCTCTGCAGGTCGGGCAACAGCACGCGCGCTTGCTCTAGAAATCGGTCCAGCCATCGATCAAGATCGGCCCGCTTGCGCGAAAGCGAGATGCCGTAGCGGTACTCGCCCAGGCTGATCAGGGTGACGCAGAGAAAGGGGGCAGGCCGAACCAGATCCAGAATGGAGTTATCGCGCTCCGCCAGTGCCGAGAGGGCGTTGGTGTCCAGAATCATTGCCACATCTCCGGATCGATGGGGCGAAAGTCGGGCGCCGAAAAGACGGCCTTCAAGTCCCGCACGGCGGCTTTGGAGACCGGCGGCAGCGACTCAATCCAGTCACCCACGGTGTGGGGCTTCTTTTCTTCCTCCTGGAGGGCCCGTTCCAGCGTCTGCTCGACATAACGCCCCAAGGGCTGCCCTCTCATGGCCGCCATGGCCTTGGCCCTGCGCACGACGTCGTCACGAAGAATCAGGGTGGTTTTCATATTTCTGTAATTACGGCATAACCGTAGTTATGTCAATACGGCAACTTAGGGACACACCATTTATTTGGGCAACTTAGGGCAACTTAGGGACACACCATTTATTTGGATAGCTTAGGGATAGCTTAGGGACACACCATCTATTTGGTGCACCCGGACGCTGTTCGTGCAGGTGCAGACGTCAAAACGGAAGGCGGGACATATTAGGACATATTAGGGACACACCAGAATGGCGCTAAAACAAGGACGATTTCGGATGGCACCTTTGCGGCTCACCGGGGACGGTTCGCCCTACCCACCAGACACTTGCGCGGAAAGGTAGGGCGAAGCGTCCCGCTGAGCCGCTGTCTTATCTTAGTGCCATTCGGGACACACCATCTATGCGTTGCACGGACGCTGTTCCCGCAGACGCTGACATCGAAGCGCAAGGCATGCTTGACACGAAACCGATATGCGCATAAATATGCGCGTCAATGAGAACTACGGTGGATATTCCCGACGAGCTATTCCGGGCAGCCAAGCGTGTTGCCGCGGATAAGGGCTGCACGTTGCGCCAACTGATGACCGATGCACTCAAGCACGAACTCACAGGCAGCCCCGCAATAACACCAACGCGCCGACCGCTCCCGTCGATCATCGTTCCGGAGAATGCCCCCATCCTCTCCATGACGCCGGCGGAACTTGCGGGCATCGACCATGCAACCGAGGTAGAGCGCGCCCGTGAAGTCGGTTGTAGACCTTAACGTAATGCTTCCTCTGGTTCTCGCGCAACATCCACACCGCGCGATTGCAGGGGAGTGGTGGGAGAACTGCCCGGATGCAAGCGTGGTGTTCACGCTGCCTGTTCGTATGGGACTGTTGCGCCTGCTCACCAATCGCGCAGTAATGGCGGAAGGGGTTTTATCGCCAGAGGCCGCGTGGCAGACGCTTGACGCGTTGACGCAAGACAGCCGCGCGACCATTGCTCGCGAAGTTCCCGCTGGAATGGAGTCGTTGTGGTTGAGTCTCGTTCGCGGGCGCGAGCCATCGCCCAATCTGTGGACGGATGCCTGGCTGGCTGCATTTGCCGAAGCGCAACGTAACGAGATGGTGACCTTTGACCGGGGATTCCAAGCGTTCAATTTGTCGCATCTTCACTTGCTCGGCGAATAGTATGTGAACCGCGAATGGAAGAGCAAAAGCGAATGGGAAGCGGATTTCTTAATTTCTTCTCCATCGACTGGAATTTTTCTTCCAGCGCGTTGCCCGGACCCGGCCTTACCACGCCAGCGAGCGAATGCCCTTTAACAAACAACGGCGGCCGAAGGGGGGGACCTTCGACCGCCGTGCGTTGTGCTGTTGTCGCGGACCCGCGAAAGGAGGAGGGATCGGGTCCGCATGGGGGGTTGGGGTATTCTTAAATCGTTAGTTGTCGCTGTGCGGGTATCTTCTCCAATTTGGGCAATCTGACGGTTAAGACACCGCCCTTATACTCGGCGTTCATTTTTTCCGCATCGACCGGCCCGGGGAGCGTCAGGCTCCGTTCGAACTGACCACTGCGCCGCTCCACACGGAGGAACTGGTCGGCATCCGCGTCCTCCCGGACCTCGCTGCTGGTCCGGCCCGTGATGGTCAGGATGCGGTCATTGAGGGTGACGGAAATATTCGATTCGTCGGCGCCGGGGATGTCCATCTGTACGACGTAGGCATCTCCATCGTCGCGCAAGTCGGTCTGCGGCATGAAGGCGCGGTCTACACTGTGCTGCTGGAAGGCGGGGTCCATCTGGAAGCGGCCAAAGGCGTTGGCAAACATCTGGTCCATCTGCTCGCGCATGCGGCTCATTTCTTCGAAGGGATCGAACCCGGCGTGGCCTCCCTGGAAGAAGCTGTCGAAAGGGTCGGGCCTTGTGCGCGCCGGCGGCTGCGCGGGAGGGGTAGGGGTGGGCACCGTGGCGCGGGCCGGACGCGCAGGCTGGTCCACGGGAGCGATCCTCATGGCGGGAGAGGTATCGGCGGCGGTCTGCGGGCCGGTCGATCGGGTGAGCCGCGCCAGGAAGATCGCCTGCACCAGAATCACGAGCAGGAGCAGGCTCACCAGGATGGCAAGCCAGGAGCGTCCCCGGCGGTCGGGCGTTTCGGGCGTTTCCGGCGTTGGATTGGAAGCATGTTCTTGCATAGGTTCTTCGGTTGCCTTAGATATCGCCAACCCGCCGCACGTTCAACGGAAGTGCCAATTGAGAGGCACGGCTAATGCGCTTCCAGCCAGTTGCGGCCGGTGCCGATTTCGACCTCCATGGGCACCTCGAGGGGCAAAGCGCTGGTCATGCCTTCGCGAACGAGGTCGGAGACGGTGTCCGCTTCGTCGCGGTGCACGTCGAAGACGAGCTCGTCATGCACTTGCAGCAACATGCGGGAGCGTAACTCGCGCTCGGCGAGGTCGCGATGAATGCGGATCATGGCCAGCTTGATGAGGTCGGCGGCGGTGCCCTGAATCGGCATATTGATGGCGTTCCGCTCGGCGGCGCCCCGCAGGGTGCCGTTGCGGGAGTCGATATCGCGGAGGTAGCGGCGGCGCCCGGTCCTGGTTTCCGCGAATCCGTTTTTGCGGGCGGAAGCAACGCTCTGGTCGATGAACTGGCGAATACCGGGGAACTGCGCGAAGTATTGGTCCATGATCTGGGCCGCTTCGGAGCGCGAGATGCCGAGTCGCTGGGAAAGGCCGAAGGCGGACATGCCATAGGCCAACCCGTAGTTGACCATCTTGGCCTTGCGCCGCATGGCGGCGTCGACCGCATCGAGCGAGACGCCGAACACGCGCGCCGCCGTGGCGGTGTGGATGTCCTGCCCGCTCGCAAAGGCCTCGTGCATCGCCTCGTCGCCGCTGAGCGCTGCGAGGATGCGCAGCTCGATCTGCGAATAGTCGGCGGAGAGCAGCAGATAGTCCTCCGAGCGGGGGACAAAGGCTTTTCGAATCTCCTGGCCCTGATCGGAGCGGATCGGAATATTCTGCAAGTTCGGATTCTGCGATTGCAGCCGACCGGTGGCGGTTTGCGCCTGCCCGAAGGTGGTGTGGACCCGGCCGGTTTCGGGCACGATAAAGGTGGGCAGGGTATCGACGTAGGTGTTCTTGAGCTTTGCCGCTTCGCGATATTCGAGAATCTGCGCGGCGATCTCGTGTTTTGCGGCCAGGGCACTGAGCACTTGCTCGTCGGTGGCATACTGGCCGGTCCGCGTCTTGCGCGGCTTGGCGTCGAGCTTGAGGAAATCGAAAAGGATCTGCCCCAGTTGCTTGGGCGAGTTGAGGTTGAAGCTCGTGCCCGCAAGTTCCTGAATGCGTGACTCGAGCCGCGCGATCGTGGCGCCGAGACTTTCGGAGGCTTCGGCCAGCGCCGCGGCGTCGACGCGAATGCCTTCGCGCTCCATGTCGACAAGCACGGGGGTGAGCGGCACTTCGATATCGTAAAAGACACGCTCCTGATTCTGCTCGCGCAGCTTCGGCTCCAGCACCTCGCGCAGTTGCCAGGTGATGTCGGCATCCTCGCAGGCATAGTCGCTGAGCTGGGCCAGGGGCACCTCGCGAAGCCTGGAGGCATCGGGGTCTTTTTCGCCGATCAGCCGGGTGATGGGTATCGGCGCATAGCCGAGCAGTTCTTCGCTGATGAGATCGAGCTTATGCCGGCGGTCGGGATCGATGAGGGCGTGCGCCAGCATGGTGTCGAAGAGTGGCCCTTTCACATCGATGCCCTGCGCGGCGAGCACGGAGATATCGTACTTGAGGTGATGCCCGGTCTTGCCGATGGCCGGGTCTTGCAGCACTTCGCGGAACCGGTCGAGGACTTCCGCGGCGGCCTCGCGCCCGGCGGGCACGGGCACGAAACGGGCCGCGCCCGCTTTCCAGGCGAAGGAGAGCCCCACCAGTTCGGCGCGCATGGGGTTGAGCCCGGTGGTTTCGGTGTCGAAACAGAAGGTCGGCAGGGCCGCCAGCTCGTCGGCCAGGGCCTGTTGCTCGGTGGGGGTTTCAACGCAGCGATAATCGTGCGGCACATCGGAGAGGGTTTTCGGGCCGGAGAGATCGAATTCGCCCTGCGTGACGGAGCCGGGAGAGGCCGATGCTGGCGGCGCGGCGGCATCGGTGCCGCCAGCCGCGGCGCCGGGTTTGTGGGCATCGCCCAGAAGCCGACGGGTCAGCCGATTAAATTCCAGTTCGGTGAAGAGCGCCTGGATGGCGTCCCGGTCGAGTGGCTGCATGACCAGGTCCGACACCTGCTCCCGCACCGGTACGGCGCAGTCGATGGTGACCAGCCTTTTGGAGAGCAGAGCCTGCTCGCGGTGCGTTTCCACGCGCTCTTTCAGTTTCCCCTTCAGTTCGCCGGTTCGCTCCAGCAGGGCCTCCACGCTGCCGAAGTCCGCGACAAGTTTTTTGGCGGTCTTTTCGCCAACGCCGGGAATGCCGGGGATGTTGTCGGAGGTGTCGCCCATCAAGGCGAGAACATCGATGACCTGTTCGATGCGCTCTACGGACCATGCCTCCAGCACTTCGGTTTTCCCGAAGGTTTCGAAGCCGTTGCCCTGGCGAGAGGGCTTATGCAGGACGGTCTTTTCGTCGACGAGCTGGGCGAAGTCTTTGTCGGGGGTCACCAGATAGGTCCGGAACCCTTCCTTCTCCGCCTGGCGGGCCAGGGTGCCGATGATGTCGTCGGCCTCGTAGCCGGGATAGACAAGCCGCGGAATGCGGAAGGCTTGCAGGACCTTTTCGATCCAGGGGAATGCGGCCTCAATGTCCTCGGGCAGCGCCTCGCGGTGTGCTTTGTATTCGGGAAAGAGGCGGTGCCGCTCCGTCGGCTCGTCCGTATCGAGCGCCACGGCCAGGTGTGTTGGCTTCTCGGTTTCGATGAGGCTCACCAGGGTGTTGGTGAAGCCGTAGATGGCGGAGGTGTTCTGCCCGTTTGATGCGAGGATGGGATTGCGGATGAAGGCGAAGTGCGCGCGATAGAGCAGCGCCATGCCGTCGAGCAGAAAGAGTTTGGGCTCGGCCATGCGGGCCTCAGAGTGCGGCGCGGATCTTCTCGGCCCAGGCAGCGAGTTCGTCCTGCGGCATTTCGCGGGCCCGCGCGAAGTTGAGATCCGCAATGGCCTGGATGGGCACGAGGTGAATATGGGCGTGCGGCACTTCGAGCCCGGCCACGATGACCCCGACCCGCTTGCAGGGCACAACGGCGTCGATGGCGCGCGCCACGCGTTTCGCGAAGACGATCATGTGCTGCAGCAACTCGTCGTCGACGTCGAAGATGTAATCGACCTCCTCTTTCGGAATCACCAGGGCGTGGCCGGGATTGAGGGGGCGGATGTCGAGGAACGCGAGGCAGCGGTCGTCTTCGGCGAGTTTATGGCAGGGAATCTCGCCCGCCACGATACGGGTGAAGAGGGTCGGCATCAGGAGTCTCCTTGGTTTACGGGAACGGCGGCATGCGGTGGGCGGAAAACCGGCATCCGGGCCGGATCGCTTTGTAGATAAGGACCACCCATCAGGTCGATACAGTATGGAATGGCGGGAAAAACCGCTTCGAGGCAGGGCCGGATGCTGCGCGGGCTGCCGGGCAGGTTGACGATGAGCGTGCGCCCCCGCAGCCCAGCCGTCTGGCGGGAGAGGATGGCGGTGGGCACCTCCCGCAGCGAGACGGTGCGCATCAGCTCGCCGAAGCCGGGCATCATACGGTCGCAAACGGATTCGGTGGCCTCGGGTGTAACATCGCGCGGTGCAGGCCCGGTACCGCCGGTGGTAAGGATGAGGCAACAGCCCAATTCATCGGCGAGCTCGCGCAGGTGGCGCGATATCTCCTCCGCGTTGTCTGGTGTGACGCGGGCGATGGGTTGCCAGGGCGAGACGAGCCAGGCGTCGAGCAACTCGCGAATGGCGGGGCCAGAGCGGTCTTCGTAGGTCCCTTCACTCGCCCGGTCGGAGACCGTCAGGATACCAATGTGCGCCTCGTTCTTTTTCATGGCGCCCACACCGTAGCAGGAGCACCCGGCCCGTTGCCACACGGAAAGCCCGGTGCTTACCCAACGCCGATTGACGAACACGCGGCGATTGTCGGACATGAATGACGAAGCACCCAAATACCCAAGCCCGAAAGAAGCCCGAAATCCGAATGTCGCAAAAAGGAGTGGTTCTCGGCTGGCGCAATACACGGCAGTGCGATGGAATACTAAGATGAAACCGACCCGTCACTGCTACCGATCGTGGCATTCATTCCGATTTCGGGCTTCGGATTTCCTTCGGGCTTGGGTGCTTCGTCATTCGTCATTGCGGGGCAATCGCCAAGTCTCCTGAAGAATCCGCCGTGGGCGCTTACCCTGGCCGCCGCAGATTCCGCAGGTGTTCGACATAGCGATAGAGGTGAACACCGGGGCAAAGCGTCTGGCCCAGATCGATGTGGCCATAGACCTGGTCCGGCTTCATGGCGAATGCCTGCACCACACCCTGCACCACGATGTTCAGGCATTCCAATTGCTGACGGGTGGGCCGCTGCTCCTCGAAATTGCCGAGCAGCATGATGCCGATGTTCCCGGAATTATGGCGGGCCACGTGCGCCCCGGTGAATCGAAGCGAGCGCGCCTCCCACGCGCGCCCCATGGTGTCGATGACGAGGTGATAGCCGATATCGCCAAAGCGGCGATTCATGTGCCCCTGCTGCACATTCTGAATGGCGATGGCGGCATCGAGTTCCGAGCGATGATGGTAAATGGCACTGCCTTGATGATGCACGGTTACGCGATAGTACGGGTCCGCGCGGTTCAATCGTCTCAAGAGTGGCGGTTCGGGCGCCCAGGCGGCACGGGGCCGGTAATGAATCAGGCGGCTGAGAAAGGCGAAGTCCGTCGGCACGCGGCGGGTCGCCGCTGGGCGGCCAGCCAGGGCCGTCGCGGGCGTGGCGGCGATCACGGGCGCGGCCAGCATCGCCTTTTCCAGGAAGGCGCGCCGCGTCCAGGTACGCTCCCCGGCCTCCCTCATAAATCCTCTTTGCATCGCGCTCATTCGAAGTGCGAACCCAGCAGTCAACGGGTCGCGAGAGTCGCCTAGAATTCGTGTCGATGGCAAGCGTAGCCCGCCCGATTTCCAAAGTTTTCAACAACCCCACAAGATTTTGGCCCCCTCCCGGAAACAAGCCCCAACATCATGGCCCCCTCCAGTGCCAGCCCCCCCCCGCAAGCCCGGTGCCAGACGCCCGCGACTTCACGTCGCGGGTTCGAGCAAGTGTGCAAGGCCCCCCGCAATCCCGGCTCCAGACCCCCGCGACTTCACGTCGCGGGTGAATCAGATTGGCAAGCCGTCAATGGAGGGAGGCGCCTTCCCGCCCTCCCTCTTGCAAAGCGCGGCAGCGGGTGCATTCAGGAACCCCCTGCGTGGCCGTCCGACCATTGTGCAGCAATTCTCATTATGGCCCTTGCCGCCTGAAGGCGGGACTACAAACGGGTGAAGCCCCAAAACCGTTCGTAGTACCTGCCTGAGCAGGCCCGAACAACCCGTTCCAGGCCATACTGAGAACCGCTGACCATCGTGCGGCTGGACAACATAAACATCGCACGTATATTCCACGCTCTCGCAAACAGGGAACGCGGCGCCGGCTCGGCTCCGCGCAAACCACAAACGAACGGAGGACTGAACATGGCTTACGAACTACCGGCATTGCCATATGCCACCAATGCACTGGAACCGCACATCGATGCACGCACCATGGAAATTCACCATGGCAAACACCACGCCGCCTACATTGCCAAGGTCAATGCTGCCCTCGAAGGGCACGCCGATCTGGCCGCCAAGAGCGTCGAAGATCTGATCTCCGACCTCTCGGCCGTGCCGGAATCGATTCGCGGCGCGGTCCGCAACAATGGCGGTGGGCACGCCAACCACTCGCTTTTCTGGCAGATTCTCGCCCCGAACGCCGGCGGCGAACCCAGCGGCGCGCTCGCTGAGGCGATTGCTGCCGATCTGGGCGGCTTCGACGCCTTCAAGAAGGCCTTTGCCGATGCCGCCGCCAATCGGTTCGGCTCCGGCTGGGCCTGGCTTTCCGTCAAGTCCGACGGCAAGCTTTGCGTCTGCTCCACCCCGAACCAGGACAGCCCCCTGATGCAGGGCGTGGCGGAGTGCCCCGGCACTCCGATCCTCGGCCTTGACGTCTGGGAGCACGCCTACTACCTCAACTACCAGAACCGGCGCCCTGACTACATCGCCGCCTTCTGGAACGTGGTCAACTGGGCCAAGGTCGGCGAGTTATACGCCGCCGCCAAAGGCTGAGTTTGCCTGCTCTTCCGCCCTCTCCGCTCTCCATGGCGGGGAGGGTTTTTTCTTGACGAAAAAACGACTAATTTCCTTGCGTTGAACCACGCCGACCGGCAGAATTTGCGCCACAAGTTGATTGTCGTGTGCATAGCCGTTGACAATCGAGATTCGGCTTGAACTAAAGGAGGAGCGTGTTCCATGAAACTGTTATCTGCTGTTTTGGGTATCACCCTGTTGGGTTCGATTGCTGTGCAAGCCGTTCCGATGGTCGACGGTGTTCTCGGTCCCGGCGAGTATGGCGCTGCCGTATCCGTGCAGGCGGTTGAAACGCAGTTCGGCGACAACTTCAGCGAGTTGAACGCTGCTTATGCGCGCATTGCGGGCGGGCATCTTTATCTCATGCTCACCGGCAATCTGGAGGGCAACTTTAACAAGCTCAACATCTTCATCGACTCCCAGCCTGGTGGCCAGAACATCATCAGCGGGGCCAACAATCCGCCGAACGACGGCTGGGCCGCGGCGCACAACGGCATGCGGTTTGATACCGGCTTCGAACCAGACTACCTGCTCATCCTGCGTAACGGCGCCGGCAAATTTGACTTGGACTACGCCATCATCGGCGGGGGTGCCACGGATTTCGATTCGTTTGAAGATGTCTTTGGCGGCACTCAAGAGGGCAGCGGCGTCACGGGGCCGGGCGCCAATCTTGGCTTCTCTTTCATGCTCGGCTTCGACAACAGCAACACCGCTGGTGTTGCCGGCGGAACGGGCGCTGCCGATCAGGCCGCTGCACTTGCGGTTACGACCGGAATTGAAATCGGCATTCCGCTCGCCGCGATCGGCAATCCGGCCATTGGAACCGATGTTCACATCAGCGCCATGGTGAATGGATCGAATCACGATTTTCTCTCCAACCAATTCCTTGGCCCGCTGCAACCTCCGCAAGGCAATCTGGGCGGTGACGGTGCAGGGAACTGGACGGGCGGCCTGAGTGACATTGATCTCAACAACTTTGCCGGCCAGCAATTCTTCACGGTCGTGATTCCCGAGCCCGGCTCGGTGTTGCTGCTGGGGCTTGGCCTGCTCGGCGTGGCGCGTGCGCGGCGCCGTGTGCGCTGAGCCAGGAGCCAAGCGACCAGGGTTTATCGAATAGACTTGTGGGAGGAGCGGACGCGCTTCCGCGTCCGGCCGGGGTTGCCCGGGAGCTGGAAGCTCCCGCTACTTTCTTTCTGTCCCACCATAGTGGCGGGAGCATCCTGCTCCCGCTTTTGGGAGCGCTCCGGCGCTTTGTTTCTCGAGATACCTGCCGTTGGCCTGTGATGTCGGCTTGCCAAGCGAACCGCGAGTGGGCAACATGCGCCACTTCCACCAAAGCGGAGAGGTGCCGGAGTGGTTGAACGGGAACGCCTGGAAAGCGTTTGTGCTCTCAACGGGGCACCGCGGGTTCGAATCCCGCCCTCTCCGCCATCCTTCGCTCTGCGCTTCGCTTGAGCTACGGATGGCAGGCCACTCTGTTCGCTCTGCGTCGATGCCGCGTGCCTTGGAAATGAACTTCCATCGAGTGGAACCAAAGTTCCATCGAATGGAATAAAAGTTCCACTGAATGGAACAAAAGTTCCATAGTGCGGCATGGCCCGTTTTCACGGAATGAATCGCTCGCGTCGCCTGGGCGCGGGCGCGGTGTTTGCCCTGCTGCTGCTCTCTACCTCGAGCTTCGCCGGGTATCGAGTCCGCTTTCGCGGCGTCTCGGAACCGGAACTGGAAACGGCCCTGCGCCGCGCCTCGCAGACCTACCAACTCCGCAGCCAGACGCCGCCGACGGAGGCGATTCTGGAACGACGTGTGCGGGAGGACCTCCCGCGTCTACGCGATGCCCTGCGTGCGGCGGCCTATTATCAGTCGACGATTGAGCCGCGCATCGAGCGGCGCCGCGACCGCACGCGTGTCACCTTCTATATTCGCGAAGGGAAGCCATACCGCTTCGAGGAAATCGAGGTGCGCCTGGTCGAAGACCATGGGCCCGTTGGGGTTGATCTGCCGATCGCCTCGCGATTGAAGCCGGGTGATCGCGCCCGCACGAGAGCCATTCTGCAAGAGGAGCAGCGATTGTTGCGCTTCCTGAAATCGTATGGCCACCCGTATGCCCGGGTGGCACGGCGCAGGGTTCTGGTGAATCACGAAACGGAACAGGTGTCGCTGCTCTGGGAACTCGACCCGGGCCGCGCGTTGCGATTTGGCGAAACGACGTTCGAGGGGCTCGACCGGCTGCGCCTCTCGGCCGCGCGGCAGGTGATTCCCTGGAACGAAGGCGACTGGTTCGACATCCGCAAAATCGAAACCTACGAAACCGCCGCGTTGCGGTCCGGCCTCTTTTCTTCGGCGCAGATCGCCATCGAGCCGACGGAAGAGGATCGGGTGGACACGCGGGTGCGCGTTTCGGAGCGGAGGCCGCGCTCGTTGCGGCTTGGGGTACGATATCGCTCGGACACGGGCCGTGGCGGCACCGCCTCGTGGGATCATCGAAATCTGTTCGGGGGCGCGGAGCATTTCGGCGTTTCGGTGGACGGCGATAAGATCGAGCGAAGCGCTGATGCCTCCTTCCGCCGGCCGGGTGTTTTCGGGCCGACGCGCCGCCTGCTGCTCGATACGCGGCTGGCCGAGGAAACCCCCAGGGCCTACGAAAGCACCTATTCCGATTCGACCGTCGCGATCGAACAGCAGATATCGCGTTCGCTCGTCGCCCGCGTCGGCGCTGGGTTCCGCTATTCGGACCTGATTGAGCCGGACCGCCAGAATACGTATGGGCTGGTGTACTTTCCCGTGCAGTTCGATTGGAATCGAAGCGGGGACATTCTCGACCCGAGCCAGGGGTTCCGGCTCATCGGGCGCGCCGCCCCGTTTGTCGATACGCTGGGCGAAGACATCGCCTGGTGGATGACGTATCTGGAGGCGCGCCCCTATGTGCGGATCTGGCGGCGCCCGGACACGCTGTTGGCGATGCGCGGGGTGATCGGGAACATCCAGGGGCAGAGCCGACGGACCATTCCCGCCGACGAACGATTTTACGCGGGCGGCGGCGGTTCGGTGCGCGGATTCGATTATCAGAGGGCCGGGGAACTGACGGAGGACGGCACTCCGCTGGGCGGAACAAGTCTCCTGGAGGGTTCGGTGGAGTTACGGACCCGGCTGACGGACTCGTGGGGCACGGTGCTCTTCCTGGATGGCGGCTCAGCTTACGAGCGGGATGCCCCGCAGTTGGACGACCAGTTCTTCTGGGGCGCGGGTTTTGGTATTCGTTATCATACAGCGCTCGGTCCGTTTCGCGCCGATCTTGCGTTTCCCTTGAACCCCCGGAAGGAGGTCGATTCGAGTTTCGAGTTCTATATCAGTTTCGGGCAGGCGTTCTGAGCTCGGCGGCCGTAGCAGGTCGAGGATGGCGCGCCCGAGCGTTTCGAGGTCGAAGGGGGCGCGGGCCGATTTCGTGAGGCCGGTGATGGCAATGGCCATGCCGGGTTCGGGGAGAAGCCGGAGAAAGGCGCGCGGACGCCCGTTGCTGCCGGTGTGGAAGAGGGCGAAGTCCGGCGTGCCCAGATTGCGGTAGAACCATCCCAGATTAACGAGGCCGTGCCGATTGGTGATGCCGCTTTCCGCCAGGATGCGCGCAAAGGTTGCCTCCGTGATATAGGCGTTGGTCATGACACCGGCAGCGAAGCGCGCCATGTCTTCGGTGGTGGAGTGGACATTGCCGCCCGGCGCAAGAAAGTGGTGCAGCGCTCCGAAAGAGTGCGCGCCCACTGGTTTGCCGATGCGGGTATAGACCAGGTCTCCATAGGCTTGACCCGAAAGCGCCTCCAGCACCAGGCCCAGAATGCCGAAAGCGTCTGTCGAGTAGCTGTAGGCGGTGCCGGGCTCGAAGGCCAGGTTGAGTTCACCTTCCTGCCAGGTATCGCCGAGGTGCCGGATGCCGCTCTGATGACTGAGCAGGTGGCGGAGGGTGATGGGGCGATGCGTGAATTCTTCCGGTACGATGCGATCGAGGTCGGGTGTATATCGCAGGAAGGGATCGTCAAGGTCCTCAATCAGCCCCTGCTCCATGAACTGGAAGATGAGCATGGCGGTGACGGGTTTTGAGACCGAGGCGTAGTCCTCGGCCTCTTGCAGGCGGTTCTGGAGGTAACTGCGGTTCAGGACGATCTGGTGGTCCCGGACCACCGCTACGTTCAGGTAATGATACGAAGGGAGGATCGGCTCGACGAGCGCGTCGATGGCCTGGCTTTCGTTCTCCGAAAGCCGCATGGTGTCGGTGAAGGGCCCGCGGGCGCAGCCGCACAAGGCAGCGAGGCCGGAGAACAGCAGGCAGGTGCAAAGGCGGTGGGTTGACATGGTGCTGTCCATCAATCGCGCGCGTATGGCTGGATCTCTTCGTCTTCGGCGCCGAACGGTTGTGCGGCGTCCCGTAGCAGGCGCGCCAGGAGAAAGGCGATGCTGGCCTTCACCCTGCGCATTTCTGCTTCGAAGAAGCTTTGTGTCGATGCGTGAAACGTGCCGGGGTCCTGCTCGATGTCGCGGAAGCTCTGCTCGGAGACACGAATGTATCGCGTACGATCTTCCCGTCCATAGATGAAGATGGGCGGGTAGAGGTGATACATCATCAGCCAGTTCTTGGCCATCCGCCCGACACGCCCGTTGCCGTCGACGAATGGGTGAATCCGTACCAGCTCGTGGTGGAGATAGATGGCGCGTATCACCGGATGGGGTATTTCCGGAAGCCGCGCCAGGAGTTCGTCCACCAAACCCGGTACCTCCCTCGGTTCGGGAGGCAGATAGGAGCCAACCTGCACGATGGTCTGGCGATAGCGGTTGGGATGCCGCGTTGCCGCCTCCGGGGCCACGGCTCGGAAGAGGCGGAAGAGGTCGACGGCGGTTTGCAGACATCGCTGCTGCCCGATTTCCTCGACCATGAGATGCATGGCCTTGTGCAAGTGTTCCAGGTACTGGCGGGCCTCTGCTTCGGTATGTGCCTCCTGTTGCGCGTTCTTGAATTCCAGGACATGGCGCAGGTGCTGGATGGCCTCGAAGAAGCGATGCAAGAGCTGCGTGGCTTGCAGGTCCGGGCTGAAGACGATCAATCGGTAGACGGATCGGAGGTCCTCGTCGATCGGCGGAATCTGTGGGAAGTGGCTCGGCACCAGATCTGGCGGAAGGAGTTTCATGGCATGGTCAGGATCAGCGGTTAACGTAACGCGGCGCGGCGGGAAGAACAAGGAGGCGCGGGCGGAGCGAAAACGAAGAGAGGAGCGATCCACCTCAAGCCAGCCGCACGTGCGGGACGATCCATCTCCCGATTATTTTCCTACGTAGGAAAATAATCGGGCTGGGCGGGGGATGGTGTTGGGGTGGGAGAGGAGGGGTAGTGGAGGATAGAGTAGGGGAATCAAGTGGGAGCGGGGTGTGGGCGGAATGGGGGCCAGAGTGGCGGCGTGTGGGCCTGATGGAAAGACATGCGGGAAGTCGTTGGCGGGATGGCCATTGGTGCCTGCCGCGTGCGCGGCAGGTAGCGGAAATCGCTGCTTAAGGGGCGATCAATTGGCCCGAAAAGGGCGCTTTGTTGGTGGATCTGATTCACCCGCGACACAAGGTCGCGGGGGTCTGTCTTCGCAGGGTCTACTTTGGCTGGGTGCTAAGGTCGCGGGGGTCTTTCTTCGCAGGGTCTACTTTGGCTGGGTGCTTAGGTCGCGGGGGTCTGCCTGGGTTGCGTGCTTAGGTCGCGGGGGTCTGTCTTTGCGGGGATGTTGATCTTTCCCGTTGAAGTTGCGGCGGGGGTGGGTCTATTGTCCGCGCGCCTTGCGCACCACCCCATGAATATTCAACAGGAAATCGCCAGACGCCGCACGATCGCGATTATCTCGCATCCGGATGCGGGCAAGACCACGCTCACGGAAAAACTGCTGCTCTACGGCGGTGCACTGCAACTCGCGGGATCGGTCACGGCAAGAAAGAACCAGCGAGCCACCACATCGGACTGGATGGAACTGGAGAAGCAGCGCGGCATCTCCGTGACCTCAACCGTCCTGCAGTTCGATTACCGGGATTATTGCGTGAACCTTCTCGATACGCCCGGCCACAAGGATTTCTCGGAAGATACCTATCGCGTGCTCATGGCGGTCGATGCGGTGATCATGGTGATCGACGCAGCAAAAGGCATCGAGAGCCAGACGCGAAAACTGTTCGAAATCTGCCGGATGCGCGGCATCCCGATCTTCACCTTCATGAATAAGTTGGACCGGCCGGCACGCAATGCGCTGACCCTGCTCGACGAATTGGAACAAACGCTGCAACTCCGTGTCTGTGCGATGAACTGGCCGTTGGGCGATGGGATCGATTTCAAAGGGGTATACGATCGCCACTCGAAACAGCTTCACTTTTTCGAACGTACGGTGCATGGCGCCTATCGCGCGCCGGTTTCGGTTCATTCGCTTTCCGATGCCGCGGTGAAGGAGCGATTGCCCGCGGATCTTTACGAGGCTTTTGTGAACGAGTGCGATGTGCTCGATTCGGCTGGGGAGGCGTTCGACCTGGCGGAAGTACAGGCAGGCGATTTGAGCCCGGTCTTCTTCGGCAGTGCCGTGAACAACTTCGGGGTGCAGCTCCTTCTCGACGCCATTGTGGACTACGCACCTGAACCGCGCGCGCGCCAATCGGGCGAGACAGAAGTGCAGCCCGCGGATTCGCGCTTTTCGGGGTTCATCTTCAAGATTCAGTCGAATATGGACCCTAAACACCGCGACCAGATCGCGTTCCTCCGGATCTGCTCCGGTTGTTTCACGCGTGACATGCGCGTGATGCACTCGCGGACAGGCGCACAGATCCGGTTATCGAGCTCGCACCGTCTCTTTGCGAAGGAGCGCGAGACGGTGAACACGGCCTATGCGGGCGATGTGATCGGGCTGGTCGGCCACTCGGAGTTCGGGATCGGGGATACGTTGAGCGAGGACCCTGCGATTCTTTATGACGAGCTTCCGCAGTTTGCCCCGGAGCATTTCGCGCTGCTCTACAATGCGGTGCCTTCTCAGTACAAGCGCTACCAGGCCGGCATGCGGCACCTGCTCCAGGAGGGCGCCTTGCAGTGTTTTCGGTTTGCCGGCCCGTCGCAGAATACACCGCTGCTGGGCGCGGTGGGGACGTTGCAGTTCGACGTCTTCAAGTATCGCATGGAAAGCGAGTATGGGGCGACCATCCGGCTCGAAACGGCGCCCTACACGCTGATCCGCTGGGTGGACGAAACCGGAGACGATGCGGTGGAGGTGACGGAGGCGATGCTGCCGCAGGCGTGTCGCATGGCCTTCGACGCCTCGGATCGCAAGGTGCTGCTCTTTGAGTCGGAATGGCTGATGAAGTTCTTTCTGGAGCGCCACCCGAAGGCGCGGCTGCTGGCGCTTCCCCGGAAGAACAGTGCGCTGGTGACGGCGTAGAACGGGTGTCGGCTGTGAGGGGAAACGTGAAGAACGGACGTTTGCCGGTGGCATCGGCGCCTACGCGACAAAGGCATGGATCTCCTGGTCCAGCCTGTGCCCGATTCGCTCTTCGGCTTCTTCCAGATCGAAGTGCGCCTGCAGGTTGAGCCAGAACTGTGCTGACATGCTGAAGTAGCGTCCAAGCCGCAAAGCGGTGTCGGCGGTGATGCTTCTCTGCCCATGAACGATTTCATTGATCCTGCGGGGTGGCACATTGATCTCTTTTGAGAGTCGATACTGTGACAGCCCCATCGGCTTAAGGAATTCTTCAAGCAGGATTTCGCCAGGGTGTACGGGCTGCATCTTATTCATGTCTAGCTCCTAACGATAATCGACAATCTCCACATCGTGCGCATTCCCGTCCTGCCAGCAAAAGCAGACACGCCACTGATCATTGATCCGTATGCTGTGCTGGCCTGATCGGCTTCCCTTAAGACCTTCAAGGCGATTACCGGGGGGAACGCGCAAGGCATTCAGGTCCGGAGCGGCATCGGTCATCCATAGCTTTCGCATTGCAACCCTTTGAATATCGTGCGGCAGCTTCCGAGCGTACTCCCGTCGATAGATCTTCTCGGTGTCTTTGCAGGCAAACGACTTAATCACTGCTGCACCATAACGCAATACGGTAGTAACGTCAAGCGTTACGCCTTCGAGGATCTCTTCTCAGAGCTCATCCGGGCTGGCCCCGCGCGGCAGCGCCCACAAGGCCATTGCCATGAAGGCGGTGCTGCAGACGGCGAGGACCGCGATGACCTGATCGACGGTGTCGTGCCAGATCCAGACGCCCCCCACAAAGGCGGCCGCCAGCAGGACGGCGCCGGGCAGCAGGGAGAAGCGGTGCTGCGCCAGCTCGAAGTTGACAAGCAGATGGGAGAAGCCCAGGGGCGAGAGGGCAAGTAGCGCGAGGCGCAGCCAGCGAATGAGCTGTGCGTCGATGGTTCTTGCGCCGAGAATACGCAGCGCCAGGCGGGGCATCAGGAGGCCGCCGCCGACCACGCCGCCCATGATGAGGATGGCATAAAGCATCGCCTGGCGAAGATGGCGCCGGTCTTCTTCCCTGAACGCGTCTTGAGAGGTGACCTTGGGGAAAAGGGCCATGGCGACCGGCATCGGCAGAAAGATCACCATGCGCGCGAGCTGGAAGGCGTAGGAGGCCTGCCCCGCCTGCTCGGGCAGAAAACGGCGAACGAGCGTCATGTCGAGACTGGCCAGGACGCCGAACGCCGTGAGGATGATGCAGGACTTGAAGAAGTAGGCGTGAGACGCAGGGAGCGGTCCGTCCGTCGGCGAGAGCCCCTGCAAGCGATAGAGCACGACCCCCGTACCAAGGGCGATGCAGAGCATGAACGACAGGCTTTGCGCCAGGAGGCCCGCCGCGGCGGTGGACGAGACCAAGGTCACCAAGAGGATGCCAAGCCCCAGCTTCAGCCAGCCGAAGGCGCACCCCATCATGGCCATCCAGAAGAAGCTCTGCATACCCTGGAAGACGCCCGTCAACAGGGGGTGGAAAGGGGTCAGAACAAAAATCAGGATCATGACCCAGACTGCGTGCGGCCGTTCGAGATTGTAGAAGGCGGCGATCTGCGTGTGGAAGACGAGGGCAAGGAGGCCTAACGGCAAGACGACGCAGGCGGTTCGTCGCGCCCAGAAAAGGAGGAGGCGTCGGATATCCCCGCCACGCCCGGACTGAAGGAAGCGCGCAGAATAGTGGGCCACGGAGGCGACGAGGGCCTGGGTCGGGGTTGCCAGAATCAGCGCCATGCCGAGCAATGCGACCAGGACGCTGTATTCGTCGGGCGAGAGGTTGCGCGCCATGAACATCTGATAGAGCAGGTTGGCCGCATTGCCGAATTGCGAGAGGACAAGGAGCAGGAGGCTGTCCCGCAAGAGTCCATGCGCCTGGAAGGAAAAGCGCATCAGTCGTCGGGCTCCTCGCCGGTCCCGTGCAGCACCCGGCCGATGGTGGCGTTGTAGAGGGTGACCACCCACCGGAAAGGCGAGTGAATGAGGCGCAGTCGCAGGATCGCGATGGTCATTTGCGCGGAGGCTTTGGGTACGTTTACTTTTGACCCCAATACATCGTGCCAGGTGGTGGGTATTTCGGTGATGCCATAGCCCGCGCGCCGAAGTTGGAAGAGCAGGTCGACATCGAAGGCCCATTGGGTGAGACCCAGGTTGGGCAGGATCGCGGCCACCGCTTCGCGCTTCATGAGTTTGGCGCCGCATTGGGTATCGGTGATGGGCAGATCGAACAAGATGCGCACCATGCCGTTGAAGATGCGTGAGGCAATGCGGCGGGAAAGCGGCTGCGGCGGTGAGACGCTGGAGGCCGGTAGCCAGCGGGAAGCGATGATGGCCCCGGCGGAACCGATGCCCTCGATGAGGGCTTGAAAGGCGTCGGGCGGTGTGGCGCCGTCGGCGTCGACGAAGCCGACCAGCTCGCCGCGCGCTTCGCGGAAGCCAAGCATCACGGCGCCGCCTTTGCCGATGGCGCGCCGTTCTTCGGTGACGCGAACTTGCGGAAAGCGGGCCGCATAGCCGCGACAGATTTCGGCGGTGCGATCGTCGGACCCATTGACGATCACAACGCACTCCATATCGTCGCCGTAAAGCGGAACGAAGTGGGCCAGATAGAGGTCGAGCATCGGCTGAATGCGGTCCTCTTCGTTGAAGGCAGGAATGATGATGGAGACTTTCATCGGGTCAGTCGATGCGCTCGTAAATGCGCAGAGTGGTGTGGGCCTGGCCGAAGTGGGGCACCTCTTCTACCAGCCGGAATCGCCCTTCCAGCGCCCTGCGGAGCCGGCGGGCCTCCCATTCCTGCACAGGCTCGATTTGCGGTGAACGAATCGCCAGCCCGTAGCCGCTGAAGGCCGCGACCGGCGCTGGGCTCTCGGCCAGCAGCGCGAGGAGGGATTCTTCGTTCAGCACATGCAGGGTTGCCGCGCGCAGGGGGTCCATGTCGGGAAAGTAGGAGAACGGGCCCAGTTCCATGCCGCGCGGGACACGGCGCCGGGCTTCGACGGCGAGGTAGACGTCTTGTGTGAGGATTTCGTCGCCGGGCTGGGTGCGGTCCCGAAGGTCGGCGCCTACATGCTGGAGGTGTCGGATCGGCGATTGCTCTTTGAGTTCCCACCAGATCCGGTGGCGCCCGCGGACGAACCAATCCTGGTTCAGCGGCGAACTGAAGGCCGCGCCGGTGCTGGCGAGGAGCAGGAGCAGGGCCGTCCAACGGGCCCAGGGCAGCACGGGGTCTTGCGCGCCGGGCGGGGGCGCAGGAGAGAGCCGATGCAGCGAGTGGGCCAGCCCGGCGCCAAGGGCGACGGCAATGAAGGGGAAGACGATGACCTGATAGTCGTCATAGGGGAACGGTGCGGCGAGATGGACGAGCGTCGCGGCGGCGGCAGCGGTCCATAAGGCACCGATGCCGGGGTGTGCGGGGCGCTCGTCGTTTGGCCGGGCGCCTGGCTGGAGGAGCCGGAGGAGCAGCAGGCCGAGCGCGAGCCCGGCGGCGACAAAATAAGCGCCTGCAAAACGGGAGAGAAAGCCCGCCTTGTAGACGAGCGCTGCACCGAGCGACCCGGCGGAGCGACCGGCATGATATTGGAAAAGCCCAAAGAGGAACCCTTCCGGCGCGAGCACGAAGAAGGGCAAGAAGACGAAAGCGAGCCCGATGGCGCCGCCGATGCCGAGGTAGAACCAGGCACGCGTGGTGCGTAGGCGGGGGTGTGCCAGGGTATGAAGGCAGAGCCCGGCCAGCAGGAAGCCTGCGGAAAGGCGGGTGGCGGCGGCGGCAGCGAGAAAGAACCCGGC
The DNA here is from genome assembly GCA_007132345.1 of Kiritimatiellia bacterium. GTDB lineage: Bacteria > Verrucomicrobiota > Kiritimatiellia > SLOV01 > SLOV01 > SLOV01. The sequence goes on along the minus strand of SLOV01000212.1, from coordinate 2,500 downwards.
GAGCATGCCGGCGACGGGCCGCTCACGGTCGGTGGCCATTGCAAAGGCTGGCAGCCCACACGCAACGAAGAGGGTTGTGAGGGAGTAGGTCTTTACCAGTGCGGTGAATTGGCTGTGATAGACGTTCACAGCCAGCAGCAGGAAGGCCGTGATGGCGGCCAGGCCGGACAGCCGGGCTGGTGCAAGGCGCGCGGCCGTGGCGGCGGCAAGGAAGAGCACGGGGAGGGCGAGAAGCAGTGTGAAACCTCGCATGGCCGCGAGGCCGCCCTCGGCGAGGACCGCGCGGGCGGGTGCGTAGATGTAGGGGAGTAGGGGGCCCTGGGTGAAAGCGAAATCGCGATAGGGCACCTCGCCGGCAATCACGAGGTCGGCTGCATACAGGTACCAGCCTTCATCCTGGTTCAGGTCGGCCCAGTAGAGGTTCAAGCCTCCGAGCAGCGCCCAAAGGAGCAGGGCAACGAGGGCCAGTCCCAACAACCATGCTTTGCCGAGGCCCTGCACGGGGTCAGAACCCTTTCCGGGCCAATCCATCGAGCCACTCGCCCAGCACCCTGGCGCCCGTCTGCAGGGATGACACTTCGATAAACTCGTCGGCCGTGTGCGCCTGTCGGATGCTGCCAGGCCCGAAGACAATGACCTCGGGGCAGATGGCCGCGAGCGGGCCTGCGTCGCTGTACCAGGCGGCGCCGGCGCGCTGTGCGGGCAGGCCGCAGGCGGAGAGGGCTGCTTCGAAATCGCGCATCAGGCGGCAATCGGGTGCGGTGGCGAAGGGGTCGCCCTGTTGCAGGGCGCGGGCCTCGAAGCCGACGAGTTGGTCGGCTTTGACGAGTCGGCCAAGGAAGGCCTGCATTTCGGCGAATAGGTCATCGGCCTTTTCTCCCGGCACCAGGCGGCGATCAACTTGCAGGCTGCAGTGGGCGGGAACGATATTGACCTGGGCGCCGCCTTCGATGCGCCCCACGTTGACGGTCGGCGCGCCGAGCAATGCATCGTGCCCGAGCGCCTCGCCTGCTCGCCTCGTCTGCTCCTCCAGGAACGTGATGAAGGACAGGGCCGCCTGGATGGCGCTCACGCCGCGTTCGGGTTCGGAGCCGTGCACGGCGCGGCCGTGCAGTTCGAAGGCCGCCCAGAGAATGCCTTTGTGCGCGTGTACCACCGCCAGCTCGGTGGGTTCCAGGACCAGAATCTGGTCGGCGCGGACGGCGTTCCGCTGGACGAGGTCCTTGGCGCCCTGGTTGCCCTTCTCTTCGCCCATGGCACCGACAACGACGAGTCGGACCCCTGCTGCGTTAAGCGCCGCGACCCGCTCCGGGGTGAGTGCGGCCAAGGCGGCGGCCATGGGCCCTTTGTCGTCGCAGGCGCCCCGGCCATAGATGCGCCCATCGCGCTCGACGGGATCAAAGGGGGCGATGCGCATACCGGCGACGCTGACGGTATCGAGGTGGACCTCGATCAGGACCGTCACCTGTCCGCGGTCTGGCGTTGTCTCGGCCATGACATTCGGGCGGCCTGGGGCGACCTCGTGGAGCGCGACCTGCAAGCCGCGCGCCGAGAGTTCGCGGGCCAGGAGGTCGGCCAGGCGGGCCTCTCCGGTGATGGCCGGGTCGGCGGTGTCTTCGGGGTTCACACTGGGAACAGCGATGAGCCGCTTGAGAATCTCTTCGGGTTGCTCCATAAGAATTCGATAGTTTACGTGATCGGCCGTGGGTCACAATGCGATTCAGGATCTCCCGCAAATGTACCGGCTCCAGCAACATATAGGGGTTGCCTTTATGTCGTCCACATGATATTGGGTAACGGTTTGGAATCGAGCCCGTTTTTCACGGGTTCTTCCTGCGGTTGGTTGGAGGAAAACAGGCGTGTATCTCAAGTCATTACAGATGTCCGGGTTCAAGAGCTTCGCCGAGAAGACGAAGCTCTCGTTCGAGCCAGGCATGACCGCCATCGTTGGGCCGAACGGTTGCGGCAAGAGCAATATTTCTGACGCCATCCGCTGGGTGCTCGGCGAGAAGAGTGCCAAGGCGCTGCGCGGCAGCGCCATGACCGACGTCATTTTCACCGGCACGGACACCCATAAACCCATGGGGTTGGCGGAAGTCAGCCTGACCCTCGCCGATTGTGAAGCGGGGTTGGGGCTGGAGTATAACGAAGTGACGGTGACGCGGCGCGTGCAGCGCAGCGGCGAGAGTACCTATCTGATCAACCGGACGCCGTGCCGGTTGAAGGATATTCAGCGACTCTTCATGGACACGGGGATTGGAACCAATTCCTACTCGCTGATGGAGCAGGGGCGCATTGACCTGATTCTGAGTTCGCGTCCGGAGGATCGCAGGGCGGTCTTCGAGGAGGCCAGCGGGATTACCAAGTTCAAGGCTGACAAGAAGGAGGCGCTTCGCAAGCTGGACCATACGGAGGCCAATCTGCTGCGTCTCGACGACATCATCCGCGAGGTGCGGCGCCAGATTATTTCGCTGCAACGCCAGGCAGGAAAGGCGCGTCG
>SLOV01000185.1 GCA_007132345.1 Kiritimatiellia bacterium | reverse complement strand
CATTCCCTTATGGAGGTTTGGAATGATCAAGCTGTCCTGGGAACCGGCGTCGTACACCCGATCGTACACGCCGCTGGTGGTCCCGACGTAGACTTTGTGCCCGCCCAAGTCCGTCAGAGGGGTTCCATCCAGGTTTGACCCCGGTGGATCCCATCCCAGAGTAATAGTGGCGAACAGGTTGGTTTCTGCTCCTAAAGCAGATGCCGGCGCAAGAAACAAACAGGCTGCGAGCGCGCCGTGGAGCAGAAATAGCGTCATACCACACCCGCGCTTCTTAAGGTCTCTGGTTGATTCTATGTTCGTCATTTCACATGATTCCGAATTGTTGGCGCCGCTGCGGTCAGAGCCCTCTCATATTCACAGGATTGAATGAGCATCGCGCGTTCCAATCCGTCATTATGCGTCATTAGCCGTTACGGTATGAGCAAATGAAGCAGTTGCGACGTGGCCGATTTCCCCAAACGAGCCGAGTGGCGCAATTCAGGTGCTATCCATCGCAATCGTGCGATTTTCGGGTTTGCCGCTTTGCGGATGAGTCAAGGCAAGGGGTTGCCGCTCGAAGCACTTTTGCGGCAGAGATCGATGGTCGAACCTGCCTGGGAACCCATGGTGGGGCGGTTGCCCCGCAAGGGTCCGCTCCGGGATGTATGATCGGTTTGTCTGGTACAGCATGTGCAAAATGTCACTCTTTCTTAAAGTTCAAACGCTTGATTGAACGGTTAGGCTACCCGATGCCGGGTGGGTTGTTTAAAAAGTTCTCGCTGCAACATGGGAAGCGCAGGCGCTGAAGCGAATGGATCCTCTGCTCCTTATCTGTGGTTGCGCGTCGCTGGTCGGCCTGCTCTTTGCCTCTTGGTTTCTATTCAAGGAACCGATGGCGTTGGCCGCTCGTCTCATGGGCGCGGGGCTTCTCTTGCTCTCTGCGGAAACGCTCTTTGCAGGTCTCGCCGCGACGGCCCTGCTGCCGGAGGCGATGCTGACCTGGCAGCGGGTCCGGGTCTTGACGGCGTCTGTTGTCTCTGGAGTCTGGCTGGCGGTCAGCCTGGTGTACGCCCGCGCCAACTACCGAGAATTCCTGCGCCGGTGGCGGTGGCCGCTGGTTGTCTTTGCTGCGGGGCTCCCCCTGATCACTGTTTTAGGTTGGGAGCGCCTGGTCCTGGGTGTCGTCATGGAGGAGGGGAAACTGTACTGGTCCATAGCCTTAGGGCCGGCAGCCTTCGCCGTGCGGGCAGGTGGGATTCTCTGCGCAGCGTTCATCGTGATGAACCTGGAGCAGACCTTCCGGGAGGCGCGGGGTATGGCCCGTTGGCGCATCAAGTATGTTCTGGCCGGCGTCCTGACCATCTTTGCTCTTCGGATCTTCTTCGATGGCCAGGCACTCCTCCTGAAACAATGGAATCCGGCCTTTGAGCCCATTCTGGCGCTGGGCCTAATGGCTGGCTGCCTGTTGATGGTCCGTTCGCTCCGAAGGCTGCCTCATCTGCATGTCGATCTGTATGTCTCCACGTCTGTCGTCTTCGGTTCGATCGCGGCCTTTCTGGTTGCGGGCTACCTGCTGCTGATCGGTGTAGTGACGCAGGCCTGGCGGCACGGTGCATGGCAGGCCTTTGGTCTGGTCGCCGCCGTCGGCCTCGTGGCGGGCCTGGTGTTGATTATCCTCCTCCTGCTGTCTGATCGCGCGCGTGTATTCACGCGGCGCTTTCTCATTCAGCACCTTCAACGCCCCTCGTTCGATTATCGGCAACTCTGGTATGACTTTTCCCAGCGAACCTTGCAGGCCATGCGGGTAGAAGAGGTGGCGAGTGAAGTTACCGAGCTCGTTTCCGAAACCTTCGAGGCGCTTTCGGTTTCCATGTGGCTTCTGGATGGACCGCACACGCTGCGCAGGATTGCTTCAAGCGACCCCGTGGGCAGCGGCAAAGGAACCTCAACCGGCACGGACGTGGACGCAAAGACGCTGGATCAGTGGAAGAAAGTCAACGCACCGATTGACCTGGATCGTGAGAAGGTAGCCTGGGCCAGCTCACTTCGTGAGGCCAATCCAACCCGCTTTCCCGAGGGAGGGCACCGCTTTTGTATGCCCATCAAGGATACAGAAACGGTGCTCGGTCTCCTCATCGTTGGGGATCGTGTCAGCGGTGTCCCGTTCACTTCCGAGGATCTGGACCTGCTCCGCATTCTTGCGGACCAGACCGCGGTTCGGATGCAAACGGTGCGGCTGGCTGAAAAACTGCTGGAGGCCAAGCAATGGGAGGCCTTTCAAACGATGTCGGCATTTCTGGTGCATGACCTCAAGAACACCGCGTCGAGCCTGTCTCTGACACTCCAGAACCTGCGCATTCATTTCGAGGATCCTGCCTTCCGCAAAGATGCGGAACGTTCCATTTCCGCTGGTGTCCGCCGGATGAACGAGTTGATCCGCCGGCTCACAAGCCTACGCGAACGACTCGATTTGCAGCCGGGCAGGGTAGATCTGTCTACCTGGCTTGGGGAAACCCTGCAGTCTCTGAACGACACCCATGCCGGCGACATTGCGTTCGTTCCTGGCCCCTCACTGCCGGTTCGTGTGGATGCCGGCCAGTTTCAATCCGTCGTCACGAATCTCGTCTTGAACGCAAGAGAGGCATCGCCTTTGGGCGCCCCCATCCACGTCACGGCGGAGGCGGAAGGAGAGTGGGCGGTCCTGACGGTTCGTGACGAAGGAAGCGGTATGGAACCGGATTTTCTGGCGGACAAACTGTTTCGCCCGTTTCAGACCACGAAGAAGGAAGGAATGGGCATCGGCCTGTTCCAAACGCGCCGGATCGTCGAGGCGCATGGTGGCCGGATTGATGTGAAGAGCGCAGCGGGGCAGGGCAGCACCTTTCGGGTGCGACTCCCGCTGGAGGAGACAACCGTATGAAGCCTGCATTGCTTGTGGTGGATGACGACGAGGATATCCGCACCCAGATGAAGTGGGCATTGGCTGAGGATTATGAGGTTTCTCTGGCCGAAAGCCGATCTGATGCGTTGCTCCTGGCTCGACAATTGAACCCACGAGTCGTGCTGCTGGACCTGGGGCTTCCTCCGCGCCCGGCAGATACCACGGAAGGCTTTCTCGCGCTGGGAGAGTTGCTCGGCATCTGCCCGGAAGCCAAGATCGTGGTCATCACCGGTCAGTCGGAAAAGGAACATGCGCTCACGGCGATCGGGCAGGGTGCCTACGATTTCTTCAACAAACCCGTGGACGTGGAGGAGCTTCGACTGGTGCTCAGGCGTGCCTTCTACCTCGCCCATCTTGAGGTGGAATACCGGGCTCTGCAGGCGGGGCGAAATGCCGCGAGTTTTGAGGGCATGCTGGGAGAAAGTCCCCAGATCCAGAATGTCTTTACGGCGGTTCGCAAGGTTGCTCCGGTCTCGGCCTCGGTGCTCCTGCTGGGGGAAAGCGGAACGGGCAAGGAAATGACCGCGATGGCGATCCACCGGTTGAGCACCCGCAAGGACGGCCCCTTCGTGGCGATCAATTGCCAGGCGATACCCGAAACGCTCCTGGAAAGTGAACTCTTCGGCCACGAAAAAGGTGCGTTTACCGGCGCTCATACGCAACGGCGGGGGTTGATTGAAACCGCGTCCGGCGGAACGCTCTTCCTCGACGAAATTGGTGAATTGCCCGCGCCCCTGCAGGTGAAGCTGCTTCGGTTCCTTCAGAACCAGACCATTGAGCGAGTCGGTGGCCGCACGACGATTCAGGTCGACACTCGCATCGTGGCCGCTACAAACGCCGACTTGAAGAAGGAACTGTCGGAAGGGCGATTTCGCGAAGACCTCTATTTCCGTATCGCGGTGGTCACGATTCGAATCCCGCCGCTATGCGAAAGAGAAGGCGATATTCCGCTCCTCGCAAAACTATTTCTCCGCAAGTACGCACAGGAGGCAGGCAAAGAGATTGAGTTTTCCGCGAAGGCCCTGAAGGTGCTGATGACGTATGAATGGCCCGGGAACGTCCGCGAACTGGAGAACCGTGTACGCCGGGCGGTCATCATGGCGGATCACCGGTTGATCAAGCCGGCCGATCTTGAATTGGAGGGCCCGATGGAGCCGGCTGCCGGCGTGACACTTAAAGAAGCTCGTGAGCAGGTTGAGCGAGAACTCGTCCAGCGTGCCATGGCACGCCACAAGGGGAACATCAGCAAAACATCGGAATCGCTGGGGATCAGTCGTCCGACACTCTACGAATTGATGGAGAAACTCGGCATTCAACGCGACGCTTGAGCGAAACGAATGAAAGACCAACGGGAAAGCCTTGAAGCCCGCATGCCTTGGCTCCATGTGGGCCTGTTTGCGGCCGGCCTGCTGCTCCTTTTCGGCGCGGACCTGGCGGCCTGGCTTCGCTTCGGGCTGAACTCCTCACTCTATTCTTATACCCTTCTCATTCCGCTGATTGTTGCCGGTTTGCAAGTTGGCCCCGGTGGTTGGCGGAATTGCTGGACACCGCCCGATGGCGCCGTCTCCCGCGCAATCGGCGGGGCTGGCCTCATCATGATTGCGCTTGTATTTCTCGGGTTTGGGCGTTGGGACATTGGTGCGCTTGCTTACAACCGCTTGCTGGCGCTGGTGACCGTGATTGCCACTGGATTCCTCTTCTGGCGGGGGTGGGGCCGCTGGCGAGAGCGGCTGTTTCTTGCCATGTTTCTCTTCCTCTCGATTCCATTATCGCCGGAGTGGGAGCAGGCCTTCAGTGGTTTTCTGCAATACTGGTCTGGCTGGCTCTCCTACTACTTGATCCGCTGGACCGGAACGCCAATTGTGCGCGCCGATCCATATCTCTTTTTGCCGAATCTGAATCTTGAAGTGGCCGAGGAGTGTAGCGGGATTCGATCCACCCTCGTGCTGATCGTCACCTCGCTGCTGGCTGCCTACCTGTTTCTCCGGGGCTCTCTGCCTCGCCTGGCCCTCGTGGCGATGGTCATTCCGCTTGGAATCCTGCGCAACGCCTTTCGCATACTGGTCATTTCAATGCTTACGCTCTACGTGGACCCGAACGCCATTTATGGGCCAATTCATCGCCGTGGCGGCCCGCTGTTCTTTGCTCTCTCACTGGTATTATTTTTCCTCTGGTTGTGGGCGCTGCGTCGATGCGAACGGCTTTGGATTTCACGAAAGGAACTCGAACAAAAATGAATAGGAAACGCAATTGGACCTTGCGCGTGGGAATGCTGGCGATCCTGCTGGTTGCAGGCTGTTCCCGGCAGTCTTATGTCGAACGGCAGTTGGGAAGAGGAAATGCTTTCTTTGAGCGGGAACGCTATGCGGAGGCGATCGTCTGCTACATCAGTGTGCTTCAAAGAGCACCGGAGCACCAGGAAGCCATCCGGCAGCTTGGCTTGTCCTACTATCGGACCGACGACCTGGGGCAATCGTTTCCGTTCTTGCTACAAGCCTTAAGAAATGAACCCGAGCGGACGGATCTGAAGACTAAGTTGGCGTTACTCTTTCTTGCCGGCGGTGCCCCCGACGATGCGCGCGAGTTGGCGGAGGAGGTGCTGAACGCGGAACCCGACAACCTGGAAGCTCTGGTTCTGCTCGCGGACGCCAGCACCACGCCGGAACTGATTGACGAGGGGCTGGAGCGCCTGGCCAAAATGCAGGACACCCATGCCGCGGAATCACGCTACCACCTTGCACGCGGCGCCCTGAATCTGCGCAAGGGCAATCTGGCCCTGGCCCAAGAGGCGCTCGCGGAGGCAATCCGCCTCGCACCAGATACGCCGGATGGGTACGTCGTCCGGGGCATGATGTATCACACATTGACCGGCGACCAGGAAGCTGCGCGGCGCGACCTCGAAATGGCCTATTCGCTCGCGCCCACCGTTTCACTGGCCGGTCTGCGCTATGCGACGTTCTTTCGCAACCTGGGTGAATTGGATAAGGCACGCCAGATTCTCGACGCCATGATTGAGGCCTCTCCGGAGTTTCTGCCTGCGCTATACGAACGCGCCGCCCTCGATGCGGCCGAGCAGCGTTTCGAAGACAGCCTGGAGGGCATTTCGAAGACGCTGGCCATTCAGCCGGGCCATGTTCCTTCCCGGCTCCTCCGAGCTCGCATTGATTTCCTCACAGGCTCTATCGATGAGGCAGAAGCCATGATTGAGGCGCTGGTTGGAGAGAATCCCATGCTTCCCCGCGTGCATGTTGAACGGGCCAGAATTCAATTGCGGAGAGGTGCAAGAGCACGCGCCGAAGCGAGCCTGCGGGAAGCGCTCCGCCTCGCCCCCGGTCAGCCGGAAGCCACTGTAGCGCTTGCCGAATTAGAGATTCGGGCGGGGCGCAACAGGGATGCGATTCGCCTTCTCCAGCCCATCGTGGCAACCCCAAGCCCTGCGCGCGGCACGGCGCTCCTTCTGCTGGGAGCCGCCTTGCGTGGAGAAGAACAGTGGGCAGCGGCACTGCGCGTTTATACCACCCTGGAACGTATGCTTCCACACTCGCCGGAACCGCCTTTTCTCATGGGGGTCACGCTGCAAGCGGCTGGCGAGTTAGAAGAGGCCGAGCAGAAATACCAACAAGCCCTTGACCTGGCGCCGGGCTACTTGTCGGCTGTCGGGAGCCTGGTGGCTCTGGATGCGGCGCGCGACGATCTGGAGAAGGCGATGCAGCGGGTCGACCGCGAGATCGAACGAGCCCCGAACCATGCCGGTCTGCAGTATCTGCGCGCCTCCATTGCGGCCCAACGCAACGACATGACAGAGGCCGAGGCGGCACTGCTCCGCGCCGTTGAACTGAATCCGCGGTTTTCGGCCGCCTATCAGGACCTGGGCAGACTCTATGTGATGCAGGGGCGAACCGAAGAAGCCATCGATCGATTCTCTGAAGCGGTGCGAATCAATCCGCGCGATGCTGCGGCGGTCATGATGATGAGCGTGCTGCTCGAGCAGGAGGGGCGCATGGAGGAGGTGGAAGCCGCCTACGAATCCCTGCTCCGAATCGATCCGAATTTCGCGCCCGCGCTCAACAATCTGGCCTACTTGTATGCGCGCCAAAACCGCAATCTGGATCATGCATTTGAACTGGCGCAACGGGCGCGCGAACAAATGCCGAACGATCCGGCTGTGGCCGATACACTGGGGTATGTCGCCCTGAAACGGGGTGACGCACGATGGGCATTGAGTCTTCTGGAGGAAAGCGCGGCTCAATTGCCTGGCGAACCGGAAGTGCTTCATCATCTTGCACAGGCCCGACAAGCGCTGGGGATGGAAGCCTCGGCGGCCGAGGCGCTGCGGCGGGCGCTCGACATGGAGCGGGACTTCCCCGGCAGGGACGAAGCGCGGGCCCTGCTGGGGCTTCTTGAAATCCCCTTGCGTAATATTCAGCCCGAGTCGGCTGTTCGACTCGAAGCCGCCCTCAGAACCATGCCGGAAAACCCGTCTGTTCTCGTTCGACTCGCCCAGTATCGTAAAGAACAGGGGCAACCTGAAGAGGCGGCCCGCCTCTTCGAGGAGGCATTGGCGAGGTCTGATCGATTCGTGCCTGCCCTGCTTGGGCTGGCGCGGCTTCACGAAGACGATGGAGCCCGCGCCATTCCGTATGCACGGCGCGCCCGCGAAGTGGCGCCGACAGATCCCGAAACCATCCGCGTGCTCGGGTGGGCGGCGTATCGGGCGGGCGACTTTGCGTGGAGTCGAAGTCTGCTTGCCGAAGCTGCCGAATTACGGCCTGGGGACGGCAAGCTGCTATTTCAACTGGCGCAAAGTTCATTGATGGTGGGACGCGTCGAGGAGAGCCATCGCGAAGCGAGGCAGGCCGCGGAAGCCTTCGGGGAAGAAGGCATGGCGCGCAGTGTGGAAGGGTTTCTAGGACTCCTGAATGCCTACCAGACGGGTCTTGCCGAGTCGGACCTAGAGGTGGCCCGGCAGGTATTGGCGGAACTCGCCGGCTCGGCGCCGCTCATGGAGTTGGTCGATGCCCGTCTCGCTTCTGGCCCGCAGGCGTTGGCGGCTTACGAAGCGTTGGTGGCCCGATACCCCGCATGGCCCCTGCCGGCCCGCGATCTCGTTGCGCTCCGCGTGCAGCAAGGCACTGTTGACGAGCAGACCTTGCGGCTCGCCCAGATGGCCCGCGACAGGCTGCCCAACGATCCGGTCGCTGCCCGGTCTCTGGGCCTGGCGATGGCGCAGCAAGGACGATACGCGCCTGCAATCCCTCTGCTCAGATCGGCCGCGGAACGGGATGCGTCAGACGGCCTGACGCGCTTCTGGCTGGCAAGGGCCATGCACCAAAGAAACGAGGTGGCAGAGGCTGTGGTCTGGATGGAGGCGGCTTTGGAAACTGGACTCTCCGACCGGCTCAAAGATGAAGCCGCTCGGCTCCTGGAACAATGGAAAGACGGAAATTGAGAGACGAAACATGAAGCGGAGAACCCTTGCTTGTGTGCATGCGGTGTGGCCCGCGGTGTTGTTCTGCATGGGTAGTGCAACTGTCGTTTTGGGTGAGGAGTTGGTGTTGACAAACATAGTGCGTAGGCCGTGGGGCGCCGACGTCGGCTGGCAATCTCCGGATACTCGTCATTTCGTCAGTGCGGCCACGCCGCCAGCGTGGAACTTCGAGCGGATCACGGATGTATTGGCCGATCACACTGCTGCCGTAACCGTCGATGGACCCATCGGATTCTATCGCGTGCAACGCGTTCAGGTAGTTCATGTGGCCGATCCCAACGTGGAGCAGGGCATCCGTAATGCCATTGTCGACAAAGCCGCGCCGGTTGAGGACCTTTATGACTTTGAAACCATTCAAGTCACGAATCTGGTTCCCTTCAGCGTGCTCATTAACAAGGGGGTCACGGACCTCACCGGGTTGGAACATACCGCGCTGCAGAGCTTGAACCTCAGTTTGAATCCGGGCCTGAGCGACCTCTCTCCGCTGGCGGGGTTGACGACGCTTACGCGTCTTGAATGCCTGGCGAATCAGATCTCCGATCTGTCACCGCTCTCGAACCTGGTCAATCTGGTGTCTTTGGAGTTTCCCCGCAATCTGGTTTCCGACTTGAGCCCTCTGGCGGCGCTCACCAACCTGGAGAGGCTCTGGTGTTTCGATAATCTCATCACCAGTCTGGCTCCGCTGGTGAATATGCACAAGCTGACCGAGCTTCTGGCACGAGACAACCTGATCTCTGACCTGTCGCCGTTGGCGGCGCTCATCGAACTGCAGGACTTGCGCCTCGAGAACAACCAGATTTCAGACATCGCTCCTCTTGCCGGCCTGACGAACCTGCGGACCTGCCATCTCTCCTCCAATGAGATTGAGGACCTTGCCCCGGTCGCAGGCTGGTCAGGCGTGGAGGTGCTGCGGCTGGACCGGAACCGGATATCGGATCTCGCTCCGCTGGCGGGGCTCTTGAGTCTGGTGGACTTGCGCTTGGCCAACAACGAAATCAGCGAAATCGGGCCGTTGGTGGCGAACGCGCTCAATGGTGGACTTGGGGCGGGGAGCGTGGTGCGTTTGCAGGGAAATCCCCTGAGTCAATCGGCCATCGATACCGATATCCCGATGTTGATCAGTCAAGGCGTCACCGTGATCTTCGATCCGTGAGCGGCAGGATTGTTGTTGAGCCGCCGGTCGGGAAGCGACGGGTCTACGGATGAAGAAAAACGCGCGACGCTCTCTTTGGAGTGACGCGCGTTTTTTGTGATTCGGTGTAGGTCGAGCGCGCTTGCGAGTTGGCAGCGCACGAAACAGCGTTTGGAGTGCGCTTTCTTGAAAGCGCTTTGGTTCCGGACATGTTGAGGGCAGCCATTTTCAGTGTCGCCCTTGCCGCCTGAAGGCGGGACTACAAACGGGCCAACACCTGGCGAGTAATTGTTCGTAGTACCAGCTTTAGCCGGTCCGAATAACCGCTTCGGGTCATGTTGAGAATTGCTGTGTTGAGGGACTTCGTGGATACATTCGACGAACAGAGACACGACTGCGCCT
>SLOV01000031.1 GCA_007132345.1 Kiritimatiellia bacterium | reverse complement strand
TCGGTGTTCAGTGTTCAGGGGGAAGGGGGAGCGGGTGTCGGGGGGAGAGAGGTGTTCAGTGGTCAGTGTTCAGGGGGGGTGTCGGGTTTCGGGGGAGAGAGGTATTCAGTGTTCGGTGTTCAGTTTCCCCTTGTCGTGCCGGGCCCGCCTCTGGAGGGAGCTTTGTCGTAAGCCTTGTCGTTGTTGCTCTCGGGATCTGGTTATGTTCGAAGCTGTAGGATGGGCATGTGCGGAGCACTGCCCGTCCCCCATAGCCTACAAGTGTTCAGCACGCTGCTGGACGGCCTAGTAGACCGTCCTACACTGGCAGGCGCGCACATCACGCAAACTGAACACTGAACACCGAACCACTGACCACTCATAAGGGGTGCTCGACGCCTTCGGGCGCTTTGGGGTTGGGTGGGTTGGTGCCGCGCAGGGAATAGACGTAACTGGCGACGGCCTGGATGTCGTCGGGGCGTAACTGGTTCTTCCAGGCAATCATGCCTTTCTCGACGACGCCATACTGAATGACGCGCACGGTGTCGGCATAGGTCGGGCCGTGAATGAAGTAGTTGTCGGTGAGGTTGGGGCCGATCTGCCCGGCACCGGTCTCGGTGTGGCAGGCGGCGCAGTTGGCCAGATAAACGCCGCGGCCGCGCGCGAGAACATCGGGGTCGGTGGAGGGTTCGGCAAAGATGTCGGCGCGCGCCGACGCGAGCAGCAGCCGGTCACGTCGTGCGAGGTGGGCCTCGTAGGCGGCGCGCTCGAAACGGAGCTGCGAGCTGGAGCCGAAGCCGGAGAGGTAGAACCACCAGAGGTAGCCCGCCGAAAAGATGATGGTGATGTAGAACAGCCACAGCCACCAGCGCGGGAGGTTGTTGTCGAGTTCCTTGATGCCGTCGGCGTCGTGGTCCAGCAAGGTACTTTCGTCGATAGGTTCAGGCATGGGAGTCTCCGTTTTGCGGGGGTGTCTCGTCGGGCTCGAGGGGCAGTTTCTTCATGCGTTGAATGTAGTTTCGCTTCAGACGTATGACCCAGACGATGGTGCCGACGAATACGAGGAAGAAGAGCAGCATGGAGGTCAGGCCGTAGAGCCCGATGCCGCCGATAGATTCGAGGACGTTCTTGATCATGGTGCGGTGGCTCCCTGGACCAGCCCGCCGGGAGGAGGCGGGTCGCCTTGGATGTCGGTGCCGAGGCGTTGCAGGTAGGCGATGAGGGCGACGATCTCGTGTTCGGGTTCGACATCGGGGAATTCGCTGCGCAGGCCGTCGGCGATGCGCTCGGCCTGCTGCTTGGCCATGCCGATGGCCTGCTGTTCGAGGCCCTCCTCGTACGGCACACCGACGCGGCGCAGGGCGCGGATGCGGGCGGGTAAGGCATTGAAGGCGGCCCTGCGGCTGTGCAGCCAGGGATAAGGAGGCATGAGGGAGCCCGGCGAGGTGGAGCGAGGGTCTTCCATGTGTTTATAGTGCCAGCTATCGGGGTATTTGCCGCCGACGCGGAGCAGGTCGGGGCCGGTGCGTTTGGAGCCCCAGAGGAAGGGGTGGTCGTAAATGAATTCACCCGCCTTGGCATATTCGCCGTAACGCTCGGTTTCGGAACGGAAGGGGCGCACCATCTGGGAATGGCAGCCGACGCAGCCTTCGCGGATGTAGATATCGCGGCCGAGCACTTCGAGCGGGGTGTAGGGCTGCACGCTGGCGATGGTGGGGACGTTGGACTTGATGAGGTACATCGGCACGATTTCCACGATGCCGCCGATGAGGATGGCGACGGTGGTGAGCACGGTGAAGAGGACGGGTTTGCGTTCGAGCCACTGGTGCCGGTAGGGGTGCGTTTCGCTGGCATGGTGCGCACGCTCCAGCGCGGGGGCCTGGGCCTCGACTTCGGGCACGAACTCACCCTGCTTGGCGGTCTTGAAGAGGTTATAGACCATGATGCAGGCGCCGGAGAGATAGATGAGGCCGCCGAGCGCGCGCAGGCGGTACATGGGGACAATCTGAATGACGGTTTCGAGGAAGTTCGGATACTGCATGAAGCCGTCGGGCGTGAATTGCTTCCACATCAGGCCCTGGGTGACGCCTGCCCAGTAGAGGGGAATGGCGTAGAAGGTGATGCCGAGCAGGCCGATCCAGAAGTGGTAGGTGGCCAGCTTGATGGAATAGAGCTGCGTGTTGTAGAGCCGGGGAATAAGCCAGTAGAGAATGCCGAAGGTGAGAAACCCGTTCCAACCGAGGGCGCCGACGTGAACGTGGGCGATGGTCCAGTCGGTGAAGTGCGAGAGGGCGTTGACGCTCTTGATGGAGAGCATGGGGCCTTCGAGGGTGGCCATACCGTAAGCGGTCACCGCCACGACCATGAATTTAAGGACGGGGTCCTGCCGCACTTTGTCCCAGGCGCCGCGCAGGGTGAGCAGGCCGTTGAGCATGCCGCCCCAGGAGGGCGCGATGAGCATGAGCGAGAAGACCATGCCGAGCGACTGCGCCCAGTCGGGCAGCGCGGTGTAGAGCAGGTGATGCGGGCCGGCCCAGATATAGATGAAGATCAGCGACCAGAAATGGATGATGGAGAGGCGGTAGGAGAAGACGGGGCGGTTCGCGGCCTTTGGCAGGAAGTAGTACATCAGGCCGAGGTAGGGCGTGGTGAGGAAAAAGGCTACGGCGTTATGGCCATACCACCATTGCACCAGCGCGTCCTGCACACCTGCATAGATCGGGTAGCCCTTGAACAGGGAGGCGGGTACGGCCAGCGAATTGACCACGTGCAGCACGGCCACGGTGATGGCCGAGGCAATGTAGAACCAGAGGGCTACATACATGTGCCGCTCGCGCCGCTTGACGATGGTGCCGAGCAGATTGACGGTGAAGACCACCCAGACGACTGCAATGGCGATGTCGATCGGCCATTCGAGTTCCGCGTATTCCTTGCTCGTGGTCCAGCCGAGCGGAAGCGTGATGGCCGCGCTCACGATAATGGCCTGCCAGCCCCAGAAGTTGATCCAGCTCAGCGTCTTGTTGAACATGGGCGCCTTGCAGAGGCGCTGCAGTGAATAATAGATGCCGGTGAACATGCCATTGCCGACGAAGGCGAAGATGACGGCGTTCGTGTGCAGCGGGCGGATGCGACCGAAAGTGATGAAGGAGAGGCTGAAGTTCAGCGAGGGCCAGAACATCTGCAGGGCCAGCAGCAGACCCACGGACATACCGACGATGCCCCAGATCGTCGTCGCAATGGCAAAGGCCCGCACGATGCGGTTGTCGTATTTGAAGGTTTCCACACTCATAAAGTTCTCTACTCCTTGCTCTCCGTCTCGTTCCGTTCCGCTCCGCCCTCTTTCGGGATCTCCTCATCCTCATCGGCCAGCACCCGCCATCCCGGCGTGAAGGTGTCGTCGAACTGCCCGCTTCGCACGGCCCAGAGGAAGGCGCCCAGAAAGATCAGCGCCACCAGCAGGCTTGCGAGCAACAGCAGAACCAGCACACTCACGATGCACCCCCCGGTTGCGGGCCCAGGCAAGAGCGCGCTGCCCAGCGGGCGCCCAGCACGGCCACGGAGACAACGGTGACAGAGCTTATCGGCATGAGCACTGCGGACACAAGCGGAGAGAGCCTGCCGGTAACCGCAAAGGAGAGGCCGATGGTGTTGTAGAGAAAAGAGAGGGCGAAGCAGGCATAGATAACGTGCATGGCCCGGCGCGAATAGTGGAGGACGGCCGGAAGGCTGCCGAAGCGGTCGGCATCGAGAATGGCGTCGCAGGCGGGCGCAAAAGCGGAGGTGTCTTCCGTGATGGCCACGCCGACATCGCTCTGTTGCAGGGCGCCCGCGTCGTTGAGTCCGTCGCCGACCATCATCACGTGTGCGCCTTTCTCCTGGAGCCCGCGCAGAAAGGCGAGCTTATCGTGCGGGCTCTGGCGGAAGTGCAGCCCGGCGGCGGCACTGCCGAGTGCGGCTTCGAGGCGGGTCTTATCTTTATCGCTGTCACCGGACAACACAGTAAGGGGCACGCGGCCACCCTGGAGTTCCCGGGCGAGGTCCTGCAATTCGTCGCGAAGGGCGCTGGTCAGGACAAAGGCGCCGCGATGGGCTCCGTCGATAGCGAGGTGGACCTGCGAGGGCATATCCGCCTCGGCATCGGATGGGACCTCAATCCCCAGTGCCTCGATCCAGCGCCGGGAGCCAAGCAGCAATGCGTGACCGCTGATGGTGCCTTCGATCCCGCTGCCCGCGGTTTCGTAGAAGGAGCTGACGTCGTCCGGCCAGCGTTCCGGCGCGAGTTTCTGCTGAATGCTCAAGCAGTGCGGGTGCGTGGAGTGGCGCGCCAGCGAGGCGACCCAGCCCGCTTCCTCAGCGGAGAGGGGCGCGCCGCGAAACTCGACGTGGTGCGCTTGCGAACGGGTGAGTGTGCCGGTCTTGTCGAAGACGATATGGTTCGTGCGCGCCATGGCTTCGACAACATCGGCACCGCGCAGAAAGACGCGGCGCTCGCCCAGGGCGCGCCACGCCGTGCCGAGCGCGAAGGGCGCAGAGAGCGCCAGCGCGCAGGGGCAGGCCACGATCAGGACGGCACTGAAGGCGCGCACGGCCGTGCCGAGATCGATGAAAGCCCACCCCAGCCAGGTGCCCGCCGCCAGCAGCACCACGGCGAGGGTGAAATACTTGCTGATCCGGTCGGTGACATTCCGAAGGCGCGGCCCGCCCTCCTTGTGGAAGGCCGCGTCTTCCCACATTGAGGTGAGATAGCTCTGTGAAACCGGCTTCACGGTTTCAAGTTCGATAGCACCGCCGACCTGCCGCCCGCCCGCATAGATGCGCTCGCCCTCGTGGCGCTCCACCGGCTCGCTCTCGCCGGTGACGAAGCTGTAATCGATGAGCGCGTGGCCGGAGCGAAGTTCCGCGTCGGCCGGCACGAGTTCACGGTGTCTCACCACGATGCGGTCGCCGACCTCGAGAGCCGTGAGGGCGATGGTCTCTTCGCGCTCGTCGACCTTGCGCACAACGGAGAGGGGGAAGTAGGCCGTGTAATCGCGGTCGAACGAGAGGGCGTCGTAGCTGCGCTGCTGGAACCAGCGGCCGCACAGCAGAAAGAAGACGAGGCCGGTGAGCGAGTCGAGATAGCCGGGGCCGGTGCGGGTCAGGATTTCCGCCAGGCTATGCAGAAAGAGGGCGGCAATACCAAGTGCGATGGGGAAATCGATGGTGAGACTGCGCTGCCGGATCGACAACCATGCGGCGCGCCAATAGTCGCCGGCGGCATAGAAGACCACCGGCAAGCTGAGCAGCAGGCTCATCGTGCTGAGAAAAAGCGCAAAGCCCGGCTCGGTCGCGGCGTTCAGGCCGAGGTAGGCGGGCAGATTCATCAACATCACGTTGCCGAACACGAACCCGGCGACGCCGATCTTGATCGTGAGGCGGCGATGCAGCGGGGTCGGCTTGTTGCGGTGCTGAAGCTGCGTCAGGTTCAACTCCGGTTCATAACCGAGCGAGGCGAGCAGTGCCGCCAGTTCGCTCAGGCGCATGTTGTCGGCCTGATAGGTAATCGTCACTTCGCGCCGTGGAAAGTTGACTTGCGATTTGCCGACACCGGGATGGAGACGGAAAAGGTTCTCGAGCAGCCAGACGCAGGCGATGCAGTGCATGGCCGGTGCGCGAAATGTGACCTTGCCGATGGAGCCGTCGAAGAAATCGAGAAGCGAGTCGCGCACTGCTGGCTCGTCCAGGAAGTCATAGGCCTGCGCCTCTTTCTCCATCCGCACGCCGGGGGCCGGTGCCAGGTCGTAGAAGCGGTCGAGGCCGCTCGATTCAAGAAGCTCGCAGACGAGCCGGCAGCCATGGCAGCAGAAGGGGCGGCCCTGCGCATCGTCGACCCGTAACCATTTGCAGGAGGTGCCGCAATGAAAACAGGGCACATCATTCTGCGCCTGTGCCTGCTCGGCTTGCTGCCTGGTCAACGTGCTTTGCACACCCATTCGATTCGTCCGGAGTAAACCGTCGAATCTACTGGAGCCATTGGCATGAGACAAAGCGAATTCGTCCCTGAAACGCAATGGAATCGACCATTGCCAAGGCTACCGGCAACCGCCGAAAGACGATAGGGATAGGGTGGTTGATTTCTGATTGAAATCTGGTTGTGCGCCTTGACGTACGCGGGTTCCTGCACAAGCTTAGACGCTTTATCTGGAGAACCTCGAAAAATGACATCTGCGCCCAGCTCAACCATTCAGGAAATCGAAGACCAGAGCCGTCTCTATCCGGTACGGGTCTGGCTCGTTGGCGTGCTGGGGTTGATTCTCATGATGGTCGCGGTGGGCGGCATCACACGGCTGACCGAGTCTGGCCTCTCGATTACGGAGTGGCAGCCGATCATGGGGACCATACCGCCTATTGGCGAAGCGGCGTGGCAAGAGGCCTTCGAGCTTTACAAGCAGTATCCCCAGTACGAAATCATGAATCCAAACATGACCCTCGACGAGTTTCGTGTCATCTTCTTCTGGGAGTATGTGCATCGGTTGCTGGGGCGGATCATTGGCGTTGCATTTGCCTTGCCCTATCTCTGGTTTCTGTTCACGCGCCGATTACGCGCAGGCCTGGCATTCCAGTTGTTGATCGGCTTCGTGCTGGGCGGACTGCAAGGGGTGCTGGGCTGGTACATGGTGATGAGCGGTCTGGTGGACGTACCGCGCGTGAGTCATTTCCGTCTGGCCGCTCATCTTTCGCTGGCGTTTGTGATATTCGCGTATCTCCTCTGGGTGCTTCTCTCGTTGCACCCGAAGCGGCGCGGTGCGCCAGATGCGCAGCCTACGGGGCTGCTCTGGAAACTGGCAACCGGGTTCGCCGTACTGCTGGTGATTCAGATTGCTTATGGCGCCTTCACGGCCGGACTGCGCGCCGGTTATGCCTTCAACACCTGGCCCAAGATGATGAATCACTGGCTGCCGCCTGGATGGCTCGGATTCGAACCGGCCTGGCGCAATTTCTTCGAGAACGTCATTACCGTGCAGTTCATCCACCGGACACTGGCCTATCCGCTTGTCGCGATCGCGATCGCTCTCGCGTGGCAAGGCTGTCGCAGAGGAGTGGGGGCACGGCTCAGGGTTTGGCTTTTTGCTGTTCCGCTGCTCACCTTTGTTCAGTTTGCGCTCGGGGTGGTGACCATTTTGCTGGTCGTGCCGATCACCTGGGCGACGCTGCACCAGGTAACGGCCTGTCTGCTGGTCGGGGCAACAACCGGGCTGTTCTACGATCTCTTTGAGGCGCGCCGTAGCGCCAACCTCGCTGAGGCCTGAGCCCCCCGCGACTTTGTGTCTTGTAACCCAGGAGACCCCCGCGACCTTGTGTCGCGGGTGAATCAGATTCGGCCGCATTTCTCGCCCGGCGCTCAGAAATGCCGGCTGGTCCAGCGGGCGCATAACCTTCAACTTCCCACCTTCTCCAGTTGAAGCGCGGGCCCGGGTGGTGTAAATGAGTGACCCTGCTTCCTGACAACCCATACCCACTTGATGAACGACTACATTCAATCCATGAAACCCCGCATCGTGGCGATGGTCCTGGTGACCGCCGCGATCGGATTTCTCCTTGGTGGCCCGCCCGACCATGGCGCCTGGCAGAAACTGCTCTTCTGTCTCCTCGGCATGGCCGCCGCCGCCGGCGGTTCGGCCGCCCTCAACAACTATCTCGAGCGCGACGTCGACGCGCGTATGGATCGCACCCGCGGCCGCGCCCTGCCTGCCGGACGCATGGAACCCGTTGCCATTTTGAACTTCGGCGTGCTCGCCACCCTCGGCGGCGTCTCGCTGCTCGTCTGGAAAGTGAATCTGCTCTCCGGCTTTATCGTGTTGTTGACCGCCTTCCTCTACGTCCTCGTCTACACCCCGCTCAAACGCGTCAGTTGGCTCAACACCTCCATCGGCGCGATTCCCGGCGCCTTGCCGCCGGTCGCGGGCTGGGCCGCCGCCACGGGCCGTCTCGACTGGGGTGCCTGGGTGCTCTTCGCAATCCTCTTTGCCTGGCAGCACCCACACTTCTACGCCATCGCCTGGATCTATCAGCGCCAGTACGCCGCCGCCGGCTTCAAGATGCTGCCCGTCGTTGAGCCGGACGGCGAACGCATGTTCCGCCACATCATCGGCTTCGCCATTCTGCTGCTCGGTGTATCGGTTCTGCCTGCCTTTATGGGCATGGCCGGGCGCGTTTATCTTGCAGGGGCGCTGGGGTTGGGCCTCTTCATGCTGATTGCGGGCATTCGCATGGCCAGGGGCCGCACCCACCTCGAGTCGCGGCAACTCCTGCGGGCCTCCATCATCTACCTCCCCTGCCTCCTGGTCTTGATCGCGTTGGACGCAGGCTGGTAGGAGTTCCGTCATGTCTATTCATCACCTCCCCGCCGTCAACGCCTCGCTGAACGCCGCCGCGACGGTCATGCTCATCGCCGGATATGTCGCCGTGCGCCGCACGAAACTCGAAGCCCATAAATGGTTCATGATCGCGGCCCTGGTCCTCTCGGCGGTCTTTCTCGTCAGTTACGTGACCCACTATCTTCACGTCGGAACCACACCTTATCCGCGCCAGGACTGGACGCGCCCGCTCTACTTCCTCATCCTCATCCCCCACATCATCCTCGCCACCGCCATGGTGCCCTTCATCCTCGCGGCGGTTTGGCACGCCTGGCGCGAGCAGTTCGACAAACATGTCCGGCTGACGCGCTATGTCTGGCCCGTCTGGATGTATGTCTCCGTAACCGGCGTCATCGTCTTCTACATGTTGCGCATCCTGTGAGGCGGTTCCCGCACAATCCCGGCGCGTGTGCCGCTCTGCTGATCGCAGCCTTTGCCCTCTCCGCCTGCGCCGGCAGCGGCCCGGACCCGCTCCGCGAATTCGTCGGTGCTCCAGCGCGCGTCGTCTGGTGTCAGCAGGTGGACGAAGGCAGCGATGATCCGCTCGGTCGCACCGACCGGTTCCGCCTCATGGGCTACGACAGCGAAGACGGGCGCGGCCAACGCGTGATCCTGGGCCAAGTCCGAAACTACCGGAAACCGCTGCTTTCGCCCGACGGCGCCACGATCGTCTTCAGCGACTGGGGCGAGCGCCGCTTCTACGCAGTCGACTGGTCCGGCGACAACCTCCGCCCGCTCGGCACCGGTATGGCCGTGGACGTCTGGCAGGACCCCGCCACGGGCCATCAGTGGGTTTATGCGATTACAAAGGAATACTATTGGCAGCGATTCCGCGGCACGGACCTGCGACGCTTCCGTCTCGACGACCCCGCCATTTCCGAGCCGGTCTGGGACCAAACCGTAGTCAGCGCCGACAACTTCCAGCTCTCCCGCGACGGCCGCATGGCGGGCGGCGTGTTCCCCTGGCCGAACGGAGCCGTGGCCGACCTGCAAACCGGCACGCTCTCCGCGCGCGGCCGCGGCTGCTGGGCCTCGCTGGCGCCGGACAACAGCTACATCTACTGGCTCTTCGACGGCGCGCACCGGAACCTGCTCTTTTTCGGCCCCGACGGATCGTCACGCTGGCGCGTCAACATCAGTCAGGCGCCCGGCATTGAGGGCCACGAGGTTTATCATCCACGCTGGAGCAATCACCGCCGCTTCTTCGCCATGACCGGCCCCTACACGATCCAAGGCCATGGTCCGAACGCCATTCATGGCGGCGGCGATGATGTGGAGATTTATCTCGGCCGCTTCTCTTCGGATCTCCGGGCGGTGGAGACCTGGCTCAAGCTGACCGACAACAACCGCGGCGATTTCTTCCCCGACCTCTGGGTCGCGCCCGTGGAGGAGGTCGAGGCGATACCCGAAACGACTGTCGAGGCTGAAGCAGACGGCGCTGATGCCGTCCACGCCGTCGAAATTGAGGCCACGCTGCTGGAAGTGACGCCCACACCCGACCCGGCCTCGATCGAACCCTATCGTGACGCTCTCGTCTTCCACACCTACCGTGTGGAACAGGTACTCGCCGGGTCTTTAGC
>SLOV01000354.1 GCA_007132345.1 Kiritimatiellia bacterium | reverse complement strand
TGACGTTGGCATCGATGCCGACGAGTTTCATCATGATGAACGCGATGAGCACCGCCAACGGCAGCATCAAGCTGATGATGGCCGCCGTGCGCAGGTGCATGATCATGATCATGACCACGATGACGGTGACCAGAATCTGCTGAACCAGTGCGTCGTTGAGCGTGGCCAGCGTTTCGTAAATCAAGTCGGTTCGATCATAGAAGGGGACGACGGTGACCTGACTCAGGGTGACCCATTCCGGCCAATCCTCGCGGGGATTCGCGCGCAACCAGCTCAACCATTGCTCCTGGTTCAGGTCGGCGTCCGCGAAGGCGGCGAATCCCTGTGCCTCGGTAAATGCCTCTATCTCGGCGCGGCTGATGCGGCTCCAGTCCAAGACGGCCTTGGAAGGAAGGCCGGAACTCACCTCGTCAATCTTGTCTTTGAGGTTGTGGATCGCCTGGAGCGGGTTGAACCCCTCCCGCACGACGGCCACGCCGCCGACGGCTTCGGCGCCTTCCTTGGTCAGCGCCCCGCGGCGCTGAGCGGGCCCGCGCTGGACCGTGGCCACATCGCGGATGCGGATCGGGACATGGTCCTCACCCAGGGCCACCGTCGCCATTTCCAGATCGTCGAGCGAGCGAATGAATCCGAGCCCGCGCACGATATATTCGACCCGGTTGATCTCCGTCACACGCGCCCCGATATCGAGGTTGCTCTTGCGGACCGCCTCGAAGACCTGCATGAGCGTAACGTCGTAGGCGCGAAGGGCGTCCGGATCGACGTCCACCTGGTATTCGTTCACGTAGCCGCCAATGGAGGCGACCTCGCTGATGCCCTGCGCCGAGAGCAACGCATAACGCACATACCAATCCTGAATGCTGCGCAACTCGTGCAGATCCCAGCCGCCGGTTACGCTTCCGTCCGGGTCGTGCCCCTCCAGCGTGTACCAGAAGATCTGGCCGAGCGCCGTTGCGTCGGGACCGAGGGCGGGCTCGGCGTCTGAGGGCAGCAGGCCGGCAGGCAGGCTGCCGAGCTTTTCCAGGATGCGCGCGCGCGACCAGTAGAATTCAATGCCCTCCTCGAAGATCAGGAAGATCATGGAAACCCCGAACATGGAGGTGCTGCGCACTTCCCGCACGCCGGGAACGCCGAGCAGGGAGACCGTGAGGGGGTACGTCACCTGATCCTCGACATCCTGCGGCGAGCGGCCCATCCATGCGGTGAATACGATTTGCTGGTTCTCGCCCAGGTTTGGGATGGCATCGACAGGCACCGGATCGCGCGGCAGCCAGGGGATATCCCAATCGAAGGGCGCCACCGCTACGCCCCACAGAAAGATCGCGGCGAGCAGCAACGCCACCACGAGCTTCTGTTCGAGGAAGAAGCGCAGAAAACGTCCGAGGGCATTGTCGTGGGATTCAGCCATCATTCGCTCCCCAAGCTCCGCCGTACTTCGCCGCACCTGAACATGACCGCTCCAAAATATGGGTTGCGGACCGCGTCATCCTTCTGCAGCCAGTCGGCGCCCTCGAAATCGAAAGCCATAGGACAATGCATGACGTTCATCTGCCCCACGACCTCACCGCCGAACCCCTCGACCGCGCGGATCATGGCACGGGTGAGCGGCTCGAAAGGCTTGCGCAACCCCTCCAGATCGTCTTTCTCGATCATCTCGTGCTGTGGGGGATGAAGCGATGCCTCGATCTCCTCCCAAACGGAGCGGGCCTCACCCGCCAGGAGATCCCCGTCGACCTCCAACAGCCGATTGTGCATCGCCCGGAGGTTCGCCATCGATGCATCGAAATCGTCGTCCGCCATGGCATCCGAGAGTTTCAGATAACTTTCCAGCACCGCCCCGATCTGTCGCGAGAAGTCTGCCGGTACCTCTTCAGGATCTACCACCACGCGCGGTTCTTCCATGTCCGCGTGCTCGTCCGGGCCGTGGTGATGATCCGGGGGCGCTTCTCCTTCCGGCGCCATCATGCTCGGCCGGCCGCGAATCTGCAGTTCGCTGTCGATCTTGAACTGGCCATGCACCACCACCAGGTCTCCCTCCTCCAACCCATCGCGGACGACGTAATAGGCCCCTGCACGCGGGCCGAGCACGACGTGACGCGGCTCGAAGGTCGGCTGTTCGGCATCGGGAACGCGGATATACACCAGCGCGCGCCTTCCGGTGATCAACGGCGCGCTGGCCGGGACCACGATGGGCGTTTCGTCCTGCATCTCGTGCCCGGCATGTCCGGCATGTCCGGCATGTTCGGCATGCTCGTCGGCATCCTCCGCCGCCAGCGTCGCGGTCGGCGCATGGAGCGTACCGCGAACGAACAGACCCGGCTTCAGCCGTCCGTCCGGGTTCGGCACCTCGGCCCGGAACCGCACCGTGCGCGTGCGGGGATTGAGGACAGGCTCCACATAGACCACCTCGCCCTCGAACTCTTCTCCGGGATAGGCCTGCGCCGTGAAGTGAACGGGACGACCCGCGGCGACCCAGGGCAGTTCCGTCTCGAACGCTTCCAGTTGAACCCAGACCGTCGAGAGGTCCGCGAGTTGCACAATACGCCCGCCCTCACGCAGCCATTGGCCTTCGCGCTCGCCGATTATCTTCACCACGCCATCCACGGAACTGTAGATGCGATAGGTGCGCGGCACCTCGCCGGTCTCCAGGACTTCATCGATCTGCTCCGAACTCACGCCCATGCGCACCAGTCGCGCCCGTGCGGATGCGAGGGTTTCACCGCCGCGCGGCTGCGCGACCAGCAGCTCGCGCATGGCCATCGTGACGTCCGGACTGAAAATCTCGGCCAGCACATCCCCCTTCTCCACGCGTTGTAGGTTGAAGTTGGCGTGCAGTCGCTCGATATATCCCGCCGATCGCGCCACGACATCCACCAGACGCGCCTCGTTGAAATCGATCCGCCCGAAGGAACGCAGCTCGACCTCCACCGAACGTCGCTCGGCGGGCCAGGTTTGAATCTCCATCAGCGCCGCGGCGCGGGGACTCACGCGCAGTCGTACGACGTCTTCATCGTCCTCAAACTCATCCTCATCGTCCTCCACGGGGATCAGGTCCATGGCGCAGATCGGGCAACTGCCCGGCTCCGGCTGGCGCACCTGCGGATGCATCGAGCAGGTCCAGACTTCTACGCGCCCCGCGGGTGCGTCCTGATCTTCGTCGTGCGCATGATCGGGCGCTGCCTGGCGAACCGTCATACGTCCGATGACAAAGGCAGCGAGAATCAGTACGATGACCCCGATCCGGGGCCAGATGCGCTTCTTCGTCGATGTGTGTTCAGCGTTCATGGGTTGTGTCCTTGGGGTCAATCCTCATCCGGCGCGATCAGGCCGGTCTCCATTTCCCGTTCCGTCCACGGCTGGGCGATCTCCTCCAGCCTGGCCACGGCGGCCGCATAGCGCATGCGTGCACGTTCGTAGGCAAGGTTTGCGTCCGCCCAGGCCCGCTGCGCGTTTGTGAGTTCGAGCAGGGTCACCCGGCCGGCTTCGTAGGCGGACCGGGTGCTTTCCAGCAGATCCCGCGTGCGCGGCAGGATGACCTCTTCGTACAGGCGAAGGCTGCGGCGCTCGGCATCGGCCGACGTGTAGGATTCTTTGATCTCCAGCAGCGTCATGTCGCTCCTGCTCTCGGCCATAGCCCGCGCCCGATCGCGCTCGGCCTCCGCCTCGTGGATCGCCGCCCGATATTTTCCGCGCCAGACCCACGGCACGTTCATGGCCACACCGGTGTCAACCTCCTGAAAACCGCTCCGCCCGCTCTGTTGACGGGCCATGACGCGGAACTCGAAATTCGGCGTGGACTCGCGGCGGGCCGACCGCACCGCCGCCTCGCCCGCCTTGATGCCCTGCCCGAGAGCCCTGAGCCGGGTGTCGTGACGGAGCGCATCGGCGTACAGTTCGGGCGGAGCGCCAGGCAGGACCGGTTCATCCGCCGGATGAACCACGCGCCGCGGTGTATCGCCCGGCTCGCTTAACAGCCAGTTGATACGGGCCTGAGCCACTTCGAGTTCCTGCTCCAGCGTGAGCAGATCCGTTTCCAGCCGGTCCCGCTCGACCTGCGCGCGAAGCACATCCGTCTGCAGGCCCTGCCCCGCTTCATAACGGGCGCGCGCGACGTCCTCGAACTGCTCGAGCAGCTCCAGGTTCTCCCGATTGATCTCCACGGCGCGCTGTGCGGCCCAGAGCTGCCAGTAGGCCGTGATCACCCGCGCCCGGACCCTGCGCGCCACTTCCAGGTATCGATAGCCTGCTACCTCCGCCATCCGCTCTGCCGTGTCGATGCGCGCGGTGCGTTTTCCGAACCACGGCAGTTCCTGCGCCACCATCACTTCAGCCATGTCATAATCATCGAGGCGGGTGCTGTCCATGCGCATAAACTCCACGCCCACCATCGGATCCATGAAGGAGCGCGCCCGCGGGGCCTTCTGTTGCGCCGCTTCCCACGCCCTGCGCGCCGCGATCACCTCCTGGTTCTGCTCCAGGGCGGCCTCGATCCAATCGTCGAGCAGCGCGTCGGCACGCGACAGACCGGAGCTGATGACCAACATGCCGGCAGCCATCAGCCAGACTGCGCAGTTCCTTGTCGCTCGTGTAAATCGCACAAACACCTCTTCATTCGCACACTTAAATGGTGCCTCCGGACGCGGAACCGCGTCCGCTCCGCAGAAAGCCCTAATCGCGCAAAGCGCGGAGCGGCTCGGCTCTCGACCGCCCGCCGTTCGCTGGCGGTTCCCGAGCCGGACATCTCGTTGGTCTGCCAATTGCCCCATTCCAACTCCCCATTCAGTTGTCGCCATGCGACCCGAAGACGGTGCCATCTGAAATCGACCTTGTTTCGTGCCATTCAAGTCAGTGCCCGTGGTGATGATGTCCATGTCGATGCGTGTGGCCGTGATGATGCTCACCATGATGCTCGTCATGGTCGTCGCCGTGATGATGCGGTTCGTCCGGCGGGTCGGGAGGCGTTCCTTCATCCAGTTTCGCCAGGAACGGCATTGTGGTTGGGATCTCTCGGTTCAGTGACCCACCCCATGTTTCGTCAGTGCGCCGTGATGCAAGTGGTGCGGGCAACCCGCCTGCATGCGCGAAGCGACAATCTGCTCGTATTGTTCTCTCTGAGCGGGTGCCAGAATCTGACGTACGCGCCGAAAATGGTCCAGGGTCGCCGCATCCGTTTCTACCTGCGCCTCGCCCATCTTCCGTAGCAGAGCCCGCTCTGCGTCCGGGGTCCAATCCTGCCGGAAGAGCTGTTCCGCCAACTGATTCCTGGCGGCACAGTGTTGATCGCAGAGCGCGATGACGCGTTCGTGATAGTCCTTCTTGGCCGCCAACAGGGCTTCTACCTGATCCGGCGTCAGATCAAACTGCTGCTGCAACCAGGCGATCTCATGCAACTCCGTAAGCCCGTGCGGCTGCGCCCAAAGTGCCATCCGCCGACCCGCAACAAAAGAGAGCGCGGCAATCAAGGCGGCGGAAAGCAAAGGGATGAGGACGTTCTTCATGATCCCTCTCTTTCTGCAACCAACTGGGCATAGCTCCCCGCCACCGAGCCGTCGCGCAGGATGCTCATCTCCCGATCTACGCCGGCAGCCGCCGGATGCGGAATGGAAGCGATCGCCGCCAGGCCGATCCCGGCGCCGACCAGAGAGGCCGCCGCGCGTGCCCACGCGGGTTCCGCGAAGAGCCAACTTCGCATGAACTCCCCGAAGCCGCTTATCGGCGACGGAGCAACGGCCTCAATTCGGCGCCATACACGCTCCTCAAACCCCGGCCGGGGATCAATATCGCGCCATTGCCCGAGCGCGTCTTTCAAACGATATTTTTGCTTTGTCACGTTCACCTTCTTTAGTGGGTTACGACTCCCTTCTATCCCGTCATACGTATATGGGGGACAAACCCCTCGCTTTTTCTTCCCGAGTCCGCCTTCCCCCGAAATCACGCGAACTCCGCAAGGTGCGCCAGCGCATGTCGCAGGGTCTGGCGCGCCCGTCCCAGACGGGATTCAACCGATTTGACGGAGCATTTCATGATGGCGGCGATCTCCGCGTGTGAGAGGTCGTGATACTCGGCGAGGATCAGCGCCGTCTTCTGCCGCTCGGGAAGCGCGGAAACGGCCTGGGCCACGGCCTCGCCAACCTCCTTCAGGTGCGCCTCCCGGTCCGCCGACCGCCCGGAGGAGGCAGGTTCCTGACCATCCTCCTCCGCAAAAGTGCGCAGTTCTACCGGTCGTCGCTTCCGTTTCCGCAACTGGTCGATCGCCTGATTGCGCGCGATCTGAAACAGCCACGTCGAAAAGCGCCGTCGCCCGTCCGCATGGAACCGGCGGATATGGCGATAGACGCGGACAAACACCTCCTGCGCAACGTCATCGGCATCGCCGGCGTCGTTCAGCATTCGGAAAACGAAATTCACAACCGGCGTCTTGTACCGGCCCATCAGCTCATCGAATGCCCCATCGTCACCGGCTTGCAGCCGAGCAACAAGCTGGAGATCGGCATCGATCGAGTGTTCTATAGAATTAGTGGGTTTAACAGGCGTCATGATCCATCCCCATTCGCAACGCGTAGGAGGAGCGGCCTGGCCATACAGGCTGGCCGTTCAGAGCAAGCGAATGGAGCGGACTAACGCAGGATGGAGCAGAGGAGAATAAAGGCCGGCGGGTCCATGGACATGGCCGGCGGCGATCTGGGGCTTAGCCGTGGCAGCAGCAGAACATCCAGGCGCAGCACTGCGTCGAGGCCGGGCAGGACGGATTGCACCGTTTCATTCGGTTGATGCGCTGTGGGAACCTTGCCGCGCAACGGCGTGGGCGCAGAAGAATGAATGGCGGCATCTGTATCCGCGGCGGGGACCAGTGTGCAACCGCAGTCTGTGTGCTTGGGGGCTTCCGGCTCCTGGCTGCAGCATCCCGATGAAGGCATCGGCTCTGCCGGTTGCACGCAGCAACAGAATCGGAACAGGGCAGCTTGCCGCGAAGGGCATTCTCCGCCGAAGGCAACCGGTGTCTGCGCGACCACGAAGAGAGCCGCCAGGATGATGTAGAATGCACGCACAATTGTTATGTTACGCAATGTCGCCTTTCTGCGCAAGGGCTGCTCCGACGGGAACAGCAATTCTCATTTTGGTCCTAGTTTCGCACGGATCTGTCATCTGAATGGGAGCATGGTCATTCAAGGGCGAAAAATCGGGCAAGCCGAGATCGATCTCATCCACTTCATTGGCTGGGGTGAAGAAGCCCGAAGAAGGAATCTGCCCTACGTGGCGAATCATACGCGCTTTCTGATTTTGCCCTGGGTGCGGGTGGAGAACCTTGCAAGCCACTTGCTGGGGCGAATCGCCAGACGGGTCGGTCGCGATTGGCTTGAGAAGTACGGCCACGGGCTGCATGCGCTCGAAACCTTTGTGGATCGGTCGCGTTTCACGGGCGGCTGCTACCGGGCGGCCAACTGGCGATGCGTTGGACAGACAACGGGGCGCACCCGTAACGACGTGGCCAATTGCGGGCCGCTTTCGAGCATCAAACACGCCCGGCAGTTCTTTACCTTCGTGACCCACCCCAGGCATCGAGCCGACCAATAATCTCACCGAACAGGCGATCCGTTACATCGTGATCGACCGAAAAGTGACCCAGGGCACGCGCGGTCAAAGGGGACAACAATGGTGCGAACGGATCTGGACGGTCTTGAGTACATGCCGACTGCAGGGCCGCTCTGCTTTCGAATTCCTTGTGGATGCCGTACAATCTGCTTTCCACGGCGAGGAAGCACCCTCGCTCATGCCGCAACCTCCTTGACACCCCTGCATGCTCGCGGCTCAAGCCCACAGCCGTGAACGGTTACATAAAGCC
Organism: Kiritimatiellia bacterium; assembly: GCA_007132345.1. GTDB lineage: Bacteria > Verrucomicrobiota > Kiritimatiellia > SLOV01 > SLOV01 > SLOV01. The sequence continues at coordinate 2,125 of SLOV01000354.1, read as the reverse complement.
TACTTCAGATCTGCTCGCCCAGCAGCCCTATGGCGCAAACCCCACCTACACGTCGAGGTGCATGCCCTCGCGCGCCAACGCCGCCGCCGGGTGTCGGGTGCGCAGTTCCCGATCGATCTCCGCCAGTTCCGCGTCGTTCTTCTCCGGGCAATGGTGCGTCACGAGTACGCGGCGCGCATCCACACCGCGGGCGATATCGAGCGCATCCTGCCAGGAGGAGTGGCCCCAACCTACATGCGCACCGTAGTTCTCGTCCGTGAACTGGCCATCCACAATCAACAGGTCCGGCGGAGCGGGATGTCGGCATAACGCCAGCAGCGAGGCCTTCTCGTCGGGCGTGGATTGGCGCCACTCCAGATCGGTGGCCACCACCAGTGATCGGCCCGTGGCCGTTTCGTCGAAACGATACGCTGTACATCCACCGGGATGATGCACCGGACACCATGCGAAGCGGAGTCCGTCCAACCCGAAATTATGGTCGGTCGGCTTCTCGCCCAACGAGGTGAAACTCAGGCGGGCCGCGGTCGCTTCCAGTTGTACGGGCCAGAACGGATTGTCCATCACCCGCGACAACGCCTCTCGAACACTCACCCCGAGCAGATCGGGCGCGGCCAGATCGAGAATGCAGTCGCGATCGTACAGTGCGGCAAAGGAAGGAAAACCGATCAAATGATCGAGGTGATAATGCGTCATCACAATCTGGAGCTGGCGCAGGGGGCCGAGCGTTGCCAGATAGTCGCTGACCACGCGTAACCCCGACCCGACATCCACAAGGACTTTCGCCCCACTGTCCGCTTCCACCAGCATGCAGGTGGTGTTTCCGCCAAAAGTCAAAAACTCCGGCCCCGAGACCGGCGTTGAGCCGCGCACTCCTCCTAATAACACTCTCATGAAATGGACCGTACTCCCTCTAAGTCGGCCAGCAATAAGAGCATATTCCCTGCCAGCTTTGCCGCTATCTGTTACTTGCCGCGGCCCCGTCACACAGATTCGTCACTGCACCGCCAGCGTCACGATCAGTTTGCCGTCTTCATGGCTCGGCCCACCGAGAATGGCCGGTGCCCTGCCGCGGCTCACCACCGTGGAGGTGCTCATGAGACCCTGGTTCCCCTTCCGCCAATTCACCTGAAGCCGGATACGTCCCCGGCCCGCCTGGCTGGCCTCGACATCAAGCGTGTAGCCGCGGCCCAGGCGAATGGTTGCCGAGCCGGGCAGCTCGATCTGCGCGTTTCCTTCGCCGAAATGCCGATAACGGGCAAAGCCGAGCACCTTGCGAAGCTGTGGCTCGATATCCGCCAGACGCGGATCGGACGGCCCCTCCTCGTCGGAGGCATGAATCAGCACGGCCTTCACCTGCACGCTGGAAGCCTGTGCCGCGGAGGGCAGGAGCGTTCCAAGGCCAAACATCAACACAAGTCCGCACCACATCAAGAGACTACGAGTCGGCATCGAGAAGCTCCTTGGTTTCCAACTCCACCATCCAGATCACCGTCAGACCGGTGTCATCGTCCTGATACACCATCGGCATCGCATCCGGCCATTCGACCTCGACCCACTCCACTTCAACCGCGGGCTGCGCCGCCGCGGCCTGCGCCACGGGGCCTGTACGCGAGATTTGCAGGGAGAAGAGGCTGAACGCCACGACCAACAACGCAGCGATCAGGCCACCGGACCAGGCAAGCCGTGGGTTCCAGGGCATGGCCACCGGCCTTGCCCCCGCGGCGGGCGCCTGGCGCAGGGCCCGCTGCACATCGGCCCAGGCCGCCTCGGGTGTTTGTGTTAGCTCCGGCGTTTCCTGGCGGAGCAGGCTACCGATCTGCCTCCACGCCTCGGCCGAATCGCGCAGGGCCGCATCGGACGCCACCTGCTCCTCTAACCGGGCCGCCCGGTCGGACGACAGCCGGCCGTCCAGCCATTGGCTGAGTTCCTTTTCGCGCCGCGTCGTCATCGATACGCTCCCATGAGGACCTGTAACTGTTTTCGTGCATAGAACAAGCGGGACATCACCGTTCCGATTCTACATTTCATCACCTGGGCGATCTCCTCATAAGAAAGGCCCTCGACCTCCCGCAAGACAAGTGCCGCCCGATGCTCCGGCGAAAGCTGGCCCAGCGCGGCGTGAAAG
>SLOV01000281.1 GCA_007132345.1 Kiritimatiellia bacterium | reverse complement strand
TCCCGCTCCGAGCTGCGCCGCGCGCGGCGCCGTTTTCAGATGGTATTCCAGGACCCGTACGCCTCCCTGAATCCCCGTTGGACCGTGCGCTCCATTCTCGCAGAGCCATTACGCGCACACGGCCGGCCCCGCGATGAATGGCGGCAATGCATGGATGAGGCCCTCGACACGACCGGCCTGCCCTTCTCCTTTCTCTCCCGCTATCCGCACGAACTCTCCGGCGGTCAGCGGCAGCGTTTGAACATTGCCCGCGCCCTGATCCCCGGTCCTGACCTGCTGGTTGGCGACGAACCCGTCGCGGCGCTCGACGTTTCTATTCAGGCGCAGATTTTGAATCTGCTTCTCGACCTGCAACGCGATCGGGGCCTGACGCTCGTCTTCATTGGCCATGACCTCGCAGTCGTCAAAGCGGTGAGCCATCGCATTGGTGTCATGTCGCAAGGCCGCATGGTCGAGGTGGCGGATGCCGGCCAGTTATTCCGCGCACCGCAACATCCCTACACCCGCCAGTTACTTTCCGCGGTTCCGCGCCTCCCCGCCCGCGCGTCATGACCCCTCTGACACCACCCATCCCGAGCCCGTCAACAAGGTCAAACAAGTCAACGAGGTCACGGGCGCGGCGGAAGAGCGCACCGATTCCCAGTAACCGTGCCAGCCCCGAATCTCCGCATAGCCCGTGCCGGCATCCCTTTGATCCGCCTTGCTTCGTGGCAGCGCTCCTGCTAATAGAGACGGCTCGGTCAATGGGCAAAGCAGCCGGAACCCCATCATTGGAGAACAGCGATTATGGCAAGCAAGAAGAAGCAACTCGTCGGCAATATGGTTATCGCGCAGAGCGGCGGGCCAACCATGGTCATCAACCAGAGCCTGGTCGGCGCGGTCATTGAGGCCGTTGCAGCCCCCGGCATTCAGCATGTCTACGGCGCACTGCATGGCATTCAAGGGATTCTGAACGAGGAGTTCATCGATCTGGGCAAGGAGAGCAAGGCAACCCTGGAGGCCGTAGCCAACACACCCTCTTCCATGCTCGGCTCGGTGCGCAAGAAGCCGACACCGGAGGATTGCCGCCAGATCTTTGCCATCCTGCGCAAGTACGACGTGCGCTACTTCTTCTACATCGGCGGCAACGATTCCGCCGAGACGACACACATCATCAACGAAGAGGCGGAAGCGAACGGCTACGATTTCCGGTGCTTCCACATCTGCAAGACCATCGACAACGACCTGCGCGAAAACGACCACACACCGGGCTTTGGCAGTGGCGCCCGCTTTGTGGCCCAGGCCTTCATGGGCGACAACCTCGACAACCGCGCGCTGCCGGGCGTGAAGATCAACGTCGTGATGGGACGGCACGCGGGCTTCCTCACCGCCGCCTCGGCCCTGGCCCGTGTCTATCCGGACGACGGCCCACACCTGGTCTATTTGCCGGAGCGCGCCTTTTCGATGACCAAGTTCCTGAAGGACGTGAAGCGCATCTACGGAAAGTATGGGCGATGCGTGGTCGCGGTTTCCGAAGGCATCAGCGACCGCAGCGGCGTCCCGATCGTGAGCAAGTTCGTTAAAGAGGTCGACTCGCACGGCAACAAGCAGTTGAGCGGGACGGGCGCCCTGGGCGACCTGCTTGCGGGCGAAGTACGCAGCCGGCTGAAAATCAGCCGTGTGCGCGCCGACACACTCGGCTACCTGCAGCGATCTTTCGCGGGGCTGGTTTCGGAAGTGGACGCCCGCGAGGCCCGCGAGGTGGGGCGGCGCGCCGTCAAGGCCGCGCTGGCGGGGCATCATTCCGGTTCGATCGCCATTCAGCGCAAGCCCGGTCCGCGGTATGCGATCTCCTACGAACTGGTTCCGCTGAAGAGCGTGGCCAAGGAGACCCGCCACATGCCGCGGGAATTCATCAACGCCGCGGGCAACGATGTTACGGACGCCTTCCTTCGCTACGCCCGCCCGCTGGTCGGCGAATTGCCCAAGATTGGGCGCTTCAAGGGCTATCCGGTTGCGAAGGTGAAGTGAGGCTGAACCTTAACTGACGCGTCGGCCGCCACTGGGAATCTGCCAGGTCGCGCGGCCGCCGCCGTTGAGGTTTGCGACAACAGTCAGCTCGCCGCCATAGCCCGCTCCCGGCATGGAAAAGCGGTAAGTGGGGCGGTTGCCGTTCGTGTTGCCGACAAAGCGGCCTATCTCGATGGTTTCCGAACCGCGCTGAATGGAAACTCTACCCACTCTGCCGACAAAACTGGTCGGCAACAGGACCACCAGGCGCCCGTCGCTCTCGGAAACCGGCTTCCAGACAAACCCACTCCCGCCCACGCTTTCGGTGCGGTCGCCAGCCAGTTCGTTGTTGGAACCGCTCGAGGAGCTGCTGAAAATATCATCGCAACCACTCGCCAATGCCAGCCCCAGTGCCACACACAATACTAAGCCAATGCGCTTCATCATCATCTCCAGGTTCGTTGTTGTGTTGCGGACCTCAGCCCACGCGGGAACCGCCGTTCGGAATATTCCAAGTCACGCTGCCGCCGGTTCGCAGGGTCGCGACAACCGTCAGCCCGCTGCCATAGCCCGCTCCAGGCCTGGAAAAACGATAGGTGGGCCGGTTGCCGTTGGTGTTGCCCGAGAACCGTCCGCTCTCCAGAACCGTTCCGCCGCGGCGCACAGTTACCCCGCTGACCCGGCCGACATAACTGCTGGGCAGCAGGACCACCAACCTGCCATCCCCTTCGGAGATCGGCTTCCAGACAAAGCCGGCCAGGCTGCCACTGCCAGTGGGGGCCGATCCCGTGGCCTGCGCGGGCTGGGATGCGGGCGCGGGCTGCGAGCCCTGCGCGGCCGGACTGGGTTGCGGGTTGGATGGAGCCGCTGCCTGTTGTTCCGCCCGCTGCTCCTGCTCCGCACGGGCGCGATCGATCGCGGCGTCGACTTCACGGCTCGTGCTGCTGTCCAGGTTGCAGCCCGTCACAAAAAGAACGCCGCCGATCATGGTGATCAAACCGAATAAAACCATCGAACGTTTCGTCATCTACCGTGTCTCCCTTAATTATTCTGTTGCCTGGACTTCCAGATCTTTATTCGTCTGCGCCGATTCGGTAACAGGTCGGGAATGGTTTAGCTAGAGAAAAGATAAAAAACATGCACCCACCCACCCCCCTTCACCTCCTGCACTGGCTATTCCCCGCCCTCTATTTCTTTTGCGCGGCGGCTCCGCTTTCCCTCTCTGCCGAGGAACTGGACGACCTCCAGACGCCGGTACCCATGTGGAGCGTCACCTATCCGGATGGGGAAGAGTTGCTGGAACTGGTGCGGAGCTCTCTGCCTGCGGTGCCCTTGCAACTCGAAGCCGAGCTGCGCGTGCGTGCGCCCCGTATCGATAACGAGCCCGTGGGCCGGGCCGAGGTCCTGATGTGGTTCACCGACGGCGTTGGCGAGGCCCGCTATACGGTGCGCGACTGGTTCGGGAACGAAGAGGAAGAACTCACCGTCATCCGGGAATGGAATGCCCCGCCGCGCTATACCTTTCGAACCGGCTCGCCTCTCGAGGAAGCCCCGCTGCCCGATCTCACCGATGCCATCCGGCAGACGGACCTCACCTGGGGCGATTTGACCCTCTCCTTCCTCTGGTGGCCCGGCGCCCGCACCGTGGGCCAGCAGAGCGTTCGCGGCCGCCGCTGCTACATCGTCGAGGTGCCCGCCCCCTCCGACGATTTCGAGGCACTCTCCCAGGTACGAATCTGGATCGATCCCAGCATCGGCATGCTCCTGCGCGCGCAGAGCTTCGACGCGGACGGGAGCCGCCTCCGCACCATGGATGCGCGACGTTTTCGCAAGATTGACGACATGTGGATGGTCTCCAATCTCGAGATCGCTCAACATGGAGGCCGCCAGCGCACCTCTCTGCTCATTCATCATCTCTCGATCAAGGAGATCGACGCGGGTGGTACGCTAACTGCTGACCAGCATGACACACGGCTATAGTTGCGCGAGGGCTTGTCCGATCTCCCGCGGGCCGTTCAACCGATCGTGGAAGGTGTGCCATGCCAGATGTAATCGTTGCTTGTCAGGAATGCGGAGCGGAGCGAACCGTCTCCGAATACGCTAATATCAACCGCCTGACCTGCCTGGTCTGCCGGGCGCCCCTCGAAAAACCCGCCACGCTCAAGCGATCCAGCGGGCTGGGCTTGCGCCGTCCTCCAGACCCGAAGGCCCCGCCGATCCCCCTGACGGGTGCTCAGCAGCCCGAAGAAGTCACGCCGCTCGATATCCTGCAAGAAACAAGCGGAGGTGGTGGCTTGCAGTCCATCGACGTCCATGCCGGACGCGCCGAAGAAAGCAAGAACCGTGCATGGGTGGCCTCGCTTGTTTTCGTCTGCGTAACCGCCCTGCTCGTCGGGCTACAGTGGCAGTTCAGTGCACTGGGCAGCTATCAGTCTTTCTACCTCTGGGGCCGCATTGCGCTGGCAGCGGGCGCCTACCTCATGGTCGCACTCGTCGCGTTTCAGGACTCTGCCGGCGTGGGCAGCATGTGCCTGTTCCTTCCCCCTTATACGATCATGTACGCCGGTTCGAGCGTGGAGTCGCATGTCTTGCGCGGTGTCTTCTTCGCGGTCCTGGTGGCCCTCTGCACCGAGGTCTACTTCATCCGCGACCAGGCGCTCGCCATGGCCATGGGGAATAGCATCAACGACCTCATCCGCAACGTCGACAACCTCATCGTGCGCGCCAGCATGTAGCGCTTGCTCCCGTCCGCGCTCTTCCCTATACCAGCCTGCGCCGCGCCCGGAATGCGCCGGACCCGGCACAGGAGCCCGAACCGTTGTGATTGAGCGATACACCCGCCCCGAAATGGGCGACCTCTGGAGCGAGCCGAGCAGGTTCGATACCTGGCTGCGCATCGAAATCCTCGCCTGCGAAGCGCAACATAAACTCGGCCAGATCCCCGCCGCCGATCTGGCCCGCATCCAGAAGCGCGCCCGCTACACGGTCGAGCGCGTGCTCGCCATCGAAGAGGAAGTGCAGCACGACGTCATCGCCTTCCTAACCGCCGTGGCCGAAAATGTCGGCCCTTCCTCCCGCTTCATCCACATGGGCCTCACCAGCTCCGACGTGCTCGACACCGCCCTCGCCGTACAGATGACCGCCGCCGCCGACCTCCTCATCGCCGGCGTGAAAGCCGTGCGCCGCGCCGCCGCCACACAGGCCCGCAAACACAAATTCACCCCCATGATCGGCCGCTCGCACGGCATCCACGCCGAACCCATCACCTTCGGCCTGAAGATGGCCCTGCTCTACGACGAGTTCGGGCGCGCCCTGCAACGCCTCGAAGCCGCGCGCGAAACCATCCGCGTCGGCAAACTCTCCGGGGCCGTCGGCACCCACGCCCACCTCGACCCACGCGTCGAAACCTACGTCTGCCGCAAGCTCGGCCTTCGCCCCGCCGTGCTCTCCACCCAGGTCGTGCAGCGCGACCGCCACGCCGAATTTCTCAACGCGCTCGCCCTCGTCGGCGCCTCCATCGAACGCTGGGCCGTCGAGTTCCGGCACCTGCAGCGCACCGAAGTGCGGGAAGTCGAAGAGTTCTTCGGCAAGGGCCAGAAAGGCTCCTCCGCCATGCCGCACAAGCGGAACCCCATCGTCGGCGAACGCCTCACCGGCCTCGCCCGCCTCCTGCGCGGCTATGCCACCACCGCCCTCGAAAACGTCGCCCTCTGGCACGAGCGCGATATCTCCCACTCCTCCGTCGAACGCGTCATTCTGCCCGACGCCACCATCGCGCTCGACTACATGCTGGCCAAGTTCGAGAACCTGGTGCGCACGCTCGTCGTGCACAAAGCCAACATGCAGCGAAACCTCGACATGACGCACGGCCTCATCCACTCCCAGCAGGTGCTCTTGCTGCTGATCGAAAAAGGGGTAACGCGCGAAGAGGCCTATCGCTGGGTCCAACGCAACGCCATGCGCGCCTGGGACCAAGCCACCCCGCTTCGCACCCTGCTCGAAGACGATTCCGACGTCATGGCCCGCGTCACCGCCGCCGACCTCGACGGCGTCTTCGACCTCGCCCGCCATTTCCGGCACATCGACGAGACCTTCCGGCAGCTCGGCCTCGGTGGGAGGCGCCGCGGCAAATGAAGCGCACCTCGTCCGCTTATGCCGCCGCGGGCGTCGATATCGATGCCGCCACGCGCGCCCTCGCCGCCGCGAAAAAGACCATCCGCTCCACCGCCACGCCCGGCGTCGTCAGTGATGTCGGCTCCTTCGGCGGCATGTTCCAACTGCCCGGCAACCGCCAGTTGCTCGTCAGCAGCATCGACGGCGTCGGCACCAAGCTCAAAGTCGCGGTCATGGCAGGCAACCACCGCGGCGTCGGCGAAGACCTGGTGAACCACTGCGTCAACGACATCCTGGCGCAAGGGGCCAGACCACTCTTCTTTCTAGATTACATCGGCGCCGGGCGCCTCGACCCGAAGGTCTTCCGATCGGTCATCGGCGGCTTAGCCCGCGGCTGCCGCCGCAACGGCTGCGCCCTCATCGGCGGCGAGACTGCTGAGATGCCCGGTCTCTATCCGCTGGACGAATACGACCTGGTCGGCGCGATTGTCGGCATGGTAGATCGCAAGAAAGTCATCACCGGCGCGCGCATCCGCGCCGGCAATGTGCTGATCGGCCTGCCCTCCAGCGGCCTGCACACCAATGGCTTTTCCCTGGCGCGCCGCGTCCTCTTCGAACAGGCCCGGCTGAAACCCGGCGACCGCCTTCCCGGCACGCGCCGCACCGTCGCGCAAGCCTTGCTCGCCGTACACCGTTCTTATCTGCATCCGGTCACGCGCCTGCTCGACCGCCAGCGCGTTCTCGGTATCGCCCACATCACCGGCGGCGGCCTGATCGACAACGTGCCCCGCATATTGCCGCCCGGCCTCGACGCGGAATTCCGGTGCGACGCCTGGCGTGTCCCGCCGGTCTTTCAGGTCATCGAAGAGAGGGGCCAGATCGAGCGCGACGAGATGTTCCGCGTCTTCAACATGGGCATTGGCATGGTACTCGCCATGCGGGAGGGCGACGCACAAACGGCCCTGCAGACCCTGAAAGAAGCCCGGCAACCCGCCAAGGTCATCGGCCGGGTCGTGCCAGGCACCGGCCGGGTCGTGCTCGTTTAAGACCAAGGTCTGAGTGTGCGGCGTTCGTTCAGCCGCACACTCAGATTGCAAACCTCAACGGCGACGGAACCGCGCCAGCGCAAGGCCCGAAAGCGCCAGCAACCCGAAGGTCCCCGGTTCGGGAATCGCGGTCACCGTGATGGACGAAAGGGCCCACTCATCGCGCCGCCCCGACCCGCTATCGTTGAAGCCCCAGCGGAGATAGACGAAGTCGCCCTGCGCCACGTCCAGATCCGTAAGCGTGTAGCCGCGGTCGTTCGAAACCCAGACGGGCGGGTCATCTGCGTCTGCGGGCGAGTTGACATCCTGATTGCTGCCGTCCGCCTGCAGGTAACTGCCCGAAGTGCCGTCGTTGGTCAGCGAGTAATAGGGGCGGAGCACGCCCGCGCGCGGCTCGTCGTTGTAATACCATGCCGTGTAGGCAACGGAGATTTCCTTCAACACACCGCCGGTGTTGTTCTGAACCCGCAGCGTCAGCGAACCGGGCGATCCGAACCCGCCGGTTGCCTGGAAGCCCCAGGCATTCAGGCCGGGCGCCACCTCAAACGCGTAGATGCCGTTATCGGTAACACCGCCCGTGCTCGTGCCGCGTCCCGTGCCGGTGCTCGTACCAAAGTCGGCCGCTACTTCCGTGCGGGTCCCCGAGGAAAAGGCCCAGGTATTCCAATTCAGCGCGCCGCCCGTGCCGCCGTCGTTCGACCACGGGTCCGGCGCTGTGAAACCCGCGAAATCGATGGCAATCGGATCGAAGTCCGAAAGAATAACCGACCCACTGGCGCCTACGATGGCCAGCCCCATGATCCCCAGCATTGTCGCCACCATTCGTTTCATTTCTATTCTCCTCATGACTTGGCGTGAACGTACAGGAAGGCCAGACAGCAGCCCCTCGATTCGCCGGGTAGTAGAACGGATCAGGCGCCATGGGACAAGACCCGGTCGCCGCAAAATCCGTTAGAATTCCGCTAGCCAGCGCCTGCATACACGCCCCCCGCGACCTTCGCACATCCAGACCCCCGCGACCTCTCCACAACCAGACCCCCGCGACCTCGTGTCGCGGGTGAATCAGATGGCAGGAATCAGCCGCTCCAGCGTGAAACCTCAGCGCCTGCCCTGCAAAATCGATTTGGCGCCAATCCACACCCCTGGATTGCAGGCTCCCGCACAAATCGGGCTTGCTCTTCGCTGCCTTTTCGGGGCTAATTCGCGAGATTCGCCGACAGCAAGCAGGCTGGTGCGGCAACTAGAAATGAGGCTTCCATGAACGATTCGCAGAAATTCCTTCTCGACGAAACCCGCATCCCGACCGCCTGGTACAACATCCAGAGCGACCTGAAGGAACCCCTCGCGCCCGTCCTGAACCCCGGCACCGGCCAGCCCATCGGCCCCGAAGACCTCGCACCGCTCTTCCCGATGGCCCTCATTCAGCAGGAAGTCTCCACCGAGCGCTACATCGATATTCCGGACGAAGTGCGCGAAATCTATCGGCTCTGGCGGCCCAGTCCCCTCTTTCGCGCGCGCCGCCTCGAGAAGGCCCTGGATACCCCCGCCCGCATCTACTACAAGTACGAAGGCGTCAGTCCTGCCGGCTCGCACAAGCCGAATACCGCTGTTGCGCAGGCCTACTACAACAAGCAGGAAGGCATCACCAAGCTCACCACCGAGACCGGCGCCGGCCAGTGGGGCTCCGCCCTCTCCATGGCCTGCAATTTCCTCGGCATGGAATGCAAAGTCTACATGGTGCGCGTCAGCTATAATCAGAAGCCTTACCGCCGCGCCATGATCGAGACCTTTGGCGGCCAGGTCGTGCCCAGCCCCAGCACGGAAACGAGCGCTGGCCGCGCCATCCTCGCAAAAGATCCCGACTGCAGCGGCTCGCTTGGCATCGCCATTTCCGAGGCCGTTGAAATCGCCGCGGGCCGCCCGGACACCAACTACGCCCTCGGCAGCGTGCTCAACCACGTGCTGCTCCATCAGACCGTCACCGGCATCGAAGCCATGGAACAAATGACCCTGGCCGAGGACGACGTCGATGTCGTCGTGGCCTGCACCGGCGGCGGCTCCAATTTTGCCGGCATTGCCTTCCCTTATATCGGTCGCAAACTGCGCGGCGAGCGCGATGTGCAGGTCATTGCCGTCGAACCGGCCGCCTGCCCCACCCTCACCAAAGGCCCATTTGCCTACGACTTCGGCGACACCGCCATGATGACGCCGTTGATGAAAATGCACACGCTCGGCAGCAGCTTTGTGCCGCCCGGCTTCCATGCGGGCGGGCTGCGCTATCACGGCATGGCCCCGCTGGTGAGCCATCTGGTGCATACCGGCGATGTCACCCCCACCTCTGTGCATCAGTTGGAGGCCTTTGCGGCCGGTGTGCAATTCGCGCGAACCGAGGGCATCATTCCCGCGCCGGAAGCCAACCACGCCGTCGCCGGCGCCATTCGCGAGGCGATCCGCTGCAAAGAGGAGGGCACCAGCCGCTCCATCCTCTTCAACCTCTGCGGCCACGGCCATCTCGATATGCAGGCCTACACCGACTACTTTGCCGGCAAGCTCCAGGATTACGAATACCCCGAAGCCGAGATCAGCATGGCCCTGGCAGGTCTGCCGGCGGTGCCGAAATAGGGTGCTGGGGTGGGGGACAGTGTTCGGTGTTCAGTGTTCAGTTTCCGGCTCGGGAAGCCGAGCCGCTCCGTTCCTCAACCCAATAGATTCAAGGCATGGAGCGGACGCGCTCTCGACCGCAATCGCAGCAGGCGACGGCGGTTCCGCGTCCGGATCAGAGCCCGAGCCCCGACACCCGACGAAACCCCTTCTGCCCTGAAAACCTGAACACTGAACACCGAACACTGAACACCGGCCCCCC
>SLOV01000032.1 GCA_007132345.1 Kiritimatiellia bacterium | reverse complement strand
CCGAAATCGATCCGAACGGCATGCGGACGCAATCCAGCGTCGGAGTCCGGACGGAATCCGAACGCGATCCGAACCGGGTGTACGGGCCGCGCCTTGGGAATCGGATCATGCCGGGGCCATCCGTCACCGATGGGGGCGGGGGGGGCCTCGCGCTTCTACCTGGGGGCGCCTGGCGTCGTTGGGTTGGCGCGGAGAGAGTTCTCAGCAAAAGGGGTTGGCTCGCGCCCCTGGCCGGTCTGCCGCTTCATCGTGGGCCGTCATCCATGCAGGGAGAGAGGGGGCAAAAAACTGCCGCCACAAAACAGACAGCCAAGCAGGGCCACCACCACACGCCCCACCCTGCCCCGCCGCGTCCCCTACGGCCACGCACCGGCGCGCGAGACGGCCCGCACGGCGACCGCTTGAGCGGGCCTCATATCCCCCGCAGCAGGGTGCCGGAAACCCGCAGGGTTGTGCGCTGAGCAGGCGCGATCCGGGCACCCGGTTCGATTTAGGGGAAAGAAAGGGGAATAAATTGCCCTGAAATGCCCCATGCGTCACCGTGTAGCCTTGGAACCGCGAAACGCATAAAAACCCTGCAAATAAAGGACAGAATGCACGTTGCACAGGGGCGCGAAGAACGTCATCGAACCGCATTGGCGGGCCTTCCAAGCTGGCTATGCGGGTTCGATTCCCGCCACCCGCTCCAATCCGTTCGAGGGGGGCCATATCGACTTTCGTATTCAAATAATATTGGAACTTCTCATACGGAATGGATGCCCCAAGTGGCCAAACTCCAGAGCGGGAGCAGGATGCTCCCGCCACTATGGCCGAAGCTTCCAGCTCGGGCTTCAATCAACGGGCTCGTGTAACTCGCCCCTCCAGCCCAGACTCAGGGCGGGTCTCTGAAATAGAGGGCGGAGTACCACGGACGTGAGTCCCCCCGTTGTTGTAAAGCAATCAGTACCCTCCAGGTTTGGCTATGGCCCGGTTTCCGCCGGGGCACGATTGAGGGCCTTGCGTATGGCGCGCAGCAGGGCCTGGCTCTTGTAGGGTTTGTAGAGAACACCCAAGGCGCCCTCCTGCACCAGGCGCTCACTCTGGCCCTCCTTCGCGAAGCCCGTCGTCAGGAGGACCGGCACATTTGCGGAAAGTTCGCGCAGGGCGCGGAAGGTGGCCTCGCCGTTCATCCCCGGCATCACCATGTCGAGCAGGACCAGGTCGATCTCGTCTTTCAGATCGGGGAACATTTCCACCGCGTCGTCGCCCGAAGCCGCCAGATGCACCCGATAGCCATGCGGTTTGAGGATGCCTTGCACCATCTGGCGCACCACCAGCTCGTCGTCCACCACCAGCACACACTCCGTGCCCTCGACCGGCAGGTCATCTTGTTCCTCCTCTTCCTCCATGGCCTCACCCCGATAAACAGGCAGATAGACGGAGAAACTGGAGCCCTGGCCCGGTACACTCTCGGCCAGAATGTCTCCCCCGTGATTGCTCACGATGCCGTAGACAATCGAAAGGCCAAGCCCCGTCCCCCCCTTCTTCGACTTGGTGGTGAAGAAGGGATCGAACACCTGGGCCAGCACCTCCTCCGGCATGCCAACGCCGGTGTCGCTCACACGCAGGCAGAGATAGTCGTCGTGCTCGCCGCCGTCCTCCAGCAGCAGCGCCCGCTCGCGCTCATCCAGGGGTGCATGTCTGGTTTCAACCAGCAGCCGCCCGCCCCGTTCGGCCATGGCATCGCCGGCGTTGATGCAGAGGTTCATGACCACCTGGCCAACCTGCCCGGGATCGCCAAGCACCAAGGGCAGGCAGTCGTCCAACTGCGACTGGATCTGGATCTGCTTCGGCAGCGAGTGGCGCAGGATATTCACCGTTTCAGCCACCACTTCGTTGAGGCGGATGGTGGTCTTGGCAAAGTGCTTCCTCCGGGCAAACGCGAGGAGTCGGCGCGTCAGGTCGGCCGCGCGCTCCGCGGAAGTTTCGATGAGGCCGAGATCCCGATGCAGGTCGGAGCCGCTCTCCACCCGCGTGCGGAGAAAGGAGGTGAACCCCAGGATGCCACTGAGGATATTATTGAAGTCGTGCGCAATCCCCCCCGCCAGCATGCCGACCGCCTCCATCTTCTGGGCCTGACGCAGGTGGCCTTCCAGGCGGGTCTTAATCTCCTCCTCCTCGTACATGCGCAGACGCGCCGCGACCTGCAACGCTGCAACGGTTATTAACTCGACGTCCATTTTGTCGACGAACCGCGATTCGACATCCACCAGCGCAAGCGTTCCCTGAATGGCCCCGTGCGAATCGCGCAGGGGGGCGCCGAGATAGGTGTTAAGACCGTGCCGCTCAACGAGTGGGTCCTGCCAGAGCAGGGCATCTTCCTGGAGCTGATCGTAGAACAAGGGAAGCCCTTCCTCCACGACCCGCCGACAGAGCGAGGTGGGGATATCGCGCAGCCGACCACCTGCATCGGTTTCCGCCGTGGCGCCATCTCGCACGAAGGTGTAAAGCCGGTTGCCCTCCTCCAGATGAATCCAGACCATGAAGGGTTGATACATCTCACCAAGTATCGAGCAGATCCCGCGCAGATACGCGTCCAGATCGGGCGGCAGGGCGCTGGTTCGCGAGAAGAACTCGGTGAGGCGGCCGATGAGCGCCTGTGCCTGCAGGTTGCGTTCATGCATGGAGCGCGCTTCCGCGCGCAGCTCCAGTTCGCGCTGCTTGCGGTCATGAATATTGCGCGCGACCGCAAGAATGCCCTTCGGAGCGCCATGCTCGTTGTGAAGAATACTGTAGCGCTGCTCAAACCAGACACTGCTTCCGCCAGCCGACCGGTAGCGCAGCTCGGCCGTGACGTTGGCCTGCTCGCGCAGGCAACGGTCCACGCCGGAACGGGCTATTTCCAGATCCTCATGGGCAATGAAGTCGGCCCAGGCCTTCTCCCCGCTGAAAAGCGCCTCGGAGGTGCAGCCGGTGAGATCCTCGAAGGTCTGGTTGGCGGAGAGGATATCGCCCTGCATGGAGAGAATGAAGATGGGATCGGACGACTCGCGGAAGAGCACGCTGAATCTTTCTTCCGCCGCCTCCAGGGCGTAGGCGAGTCCCTTCTCGACCTGCAAGTCGCTCGCGGTTCCCCGCACGCCGATCAGGCGCCCCTCCAGATCGTTCAGCGGAAAGAGCGAGACGGCAAGGGGGTGCAAGTGATTCTGCGCATCCAGGAAGGCAATCTCCTGGCTGCGCACCACTTCCCCGCCCCGCACCCGGCTCCAGAGCGACTCAAACGCCTCAAGCTGCTCTTCGGCCACGACCCGGAACAGGTTGGCGGTCTTCTCTTCCTCTTCACTGTAGCCAAGAATACCGGCCCAGCGCCGGCGCCCATGCACCAGTGCACCGTCGGAATCGGCCTCGAAAAAGACCAGCCGCGTGCCCGCCAACGCATCGCCTTCCGGACCATGCCACCACTCGAGGCCCTCCATGCTGACGAGCAACTGCTGGGCCTCGGGGAACCAGCGGACATGCAGGCGGACCCCCCGGCGCTGATCGCGATAGCGGATGTCGGTAAGCACCTCGCGCCAGCGGCTGTCCGCGGGCGGCCGCGCCTCGCGCAGAATCCGCGCCATGGCCCCTTCGGGAAGGCCGAGCCGCTCGGAGACAGCGCAACCATCGAGCCGAGCCGGTGTCGCGTCCAGGATGGCGGCCATGGCCTCGTTCACATAGACGATGTTCCCTTCGCCATTAGCGCTCAGCACCGGAACATGCAGGGCATGCAGCAGAAAATCGGAGTCCCGCCAGGCGGGTGGGCCAGGAGCCGGATTCATGATGGACTGGAATGTACCAAAGAGGCGGAGCGCACCCCAAACCTAATCGAGGGGCGGACCTTCAGGGGGCGCATCGGCGATTCGTTGCACGGAAGACCGCCTGAAGGCGGGACTACAAACGGGCGGAAACCCTTTGCAAAGCCGTTCGTAGTACCCGCCTCGGCGGGAATGCACAGAATCAATGAGGCGCGTAACGAATCGCAGAGCCGCCCTCTTCAGCCGGCGCCGAGCGGCCAGACAGGCCGCACATCGCAGGCAAAACCCGTGTCCTGCCGCAAGGTGGGCGAGCGCAACGCATGGGTGGCGGCAATCATGGCGGCGTTATCCGTGCAGTATTCGGGCTGTGCCAGCAGCAAAGGCACATCCCGGCTTTCGGAGAGTGCCAGGAGTTTGCCGCGCAAACACTGGTTGCGCGCCACCCCGCCCACGCAGGCGAACGAGGCATACGCGGCCCGGTCCATCGCGGCCTCAACCCGCAGCAGCAGCGCATCGAAAACCGCTTCCTGATAACCCGCCGCCAGATCTGCAAGCTGGCCGGGAGCCGGCGTTGCACCCAGATCGCGCAGCCGATAGAGCAAGGAGGTCTTTACGCCCGAATAACTGAAGCACAGCTCGGGCTCCATACCGGCCAGGTGACGCAGCGAGGAGCCTTGCACGCGGCCTCTTGGAAAAGCGAAGAGGGAAGGGTCCCCGCCCTGGGCCGCCTTCTCGATGGAGGGTCCGCCCGGATAGGGCAGCCCCAACATACTGGCCCCTTTATCGAGCGCCTCGCCTGCCGCATCGTCCAGCGTCTGGCCCAGCATGCGATAGCCGCCTATACAGTCCACGGCAATCAGGCAGGTATGCCCACCGGTCACCAGCAGAACCAGCATGGGACAGGCCTCCTCGGCACGCGGCGCATTCGCTCCGAGAAAGACGGAGCAAACATGACCCTCCAGGTGGTTCACCGGATAGAGCGGCACCTTCAGACGCAGCGCGAGCGCCTTGGCCGCCGAAACCCCCACCAGCAGCGAACTGGCCAGGCCCGGCCCGGCCGTCACGGCCAACGCATCGAGATCCTCCCACCCCACGTCCGCATCATGGATCGCTTTTCCGATGAGGCCCGGCAGCACGTCCACATGGCGGCGCGCCGCCAATTCCGGAACGACCCCACCAAACGGTTGATGGGCCGCGATCTGGCTATATACCTCGTTGGAGAGAACCTCGGGACCAGGTGACACCACGACCGCAACAGACGTCTCGTCGCACGAGGTTTCGATGCCCAGAACGACCATGCGAAACCCGGATTTCAGTCACGGCGGCTCAGCATGAGGTCGCGCCCCGCGCTGGCTTCGAAGATCATCACGCCCTTCAAGACATCGATGGCGCGCTCAAGCTGCACGTCGACAAGCCCGGACGCATCGCTATCGGGATCCAACTCCACCTCTGCGTTCGGCGGGCGGTTCCGGTGCATGAGCAGGCGACGCCACTCGTCTGGGTCCATCGGCACGAAAATATCCGGCTCAATGCCCCGCTCATGAATGACCCGCTGCCTGGGCGTGTAGTATTTCGCCGTTGTCAGTCGAATGGCAGAGCCGTCCTCCATGCCGATAACGCTCTGAACGGACCCTTTCCCAAAGGTCTTCTCGCCCACCAGAATCGCGCGATTATGATCCTGCAGGGCCCCCGCCACAATCTCCGAAGCACTGGCGCTGCCGCGATTCACGAGAATGGCCATCGGGAAATCGAGATAACGCCTGCGACCCCGCGCCTTAAAGACCTGTTTCTGGCGTTCGTCACGGCCCAGCGTGTATACGATCAAATCGCCCCGCTCGAGAAATCGCTGGCTCACATCGATCGCCGAGCTCAGCAACCCGCCCGGATTGTTGCGCAGGTCGAGAACCAGCCCACGCATATCCTGCTGCATCAACTCATCGATGGCCCGGTCGAGCGCATCCCCCGTCGGATCGTTGAACTGGGTGATACGGATGTAGCCAATACCATCCCCTACCATTTCCGTGTTCTGAACGCTCGGCACCCGGATTCGATCGCGCACGATCGTCAGCTCCTTCATCTCCCGCGTCTTCGGTCGCAGAATCCGAATCGTGACGGGCGTGCCAGGATCGCCCCGCAATCGCTTCACGGCGTCCTGCAGCAACATGGATTCCGTCGACTCCCCCTCGATCTCCACAATCCGATCGCCGGGCAGCAGCCCTGCCTCGAAGCCCGGCGTGTTTTCCATCGGAGCCACAATGGTCAGCACCCCGTCCTGATGGCTGATCACAATGCCAAGTCCCCCGAACCGGCCCGAGGTGTCGTCCTTCATGCCCCGATGCATATCGGGGTCCATGAATTGACTGTGATCGTCCAGGGACTGAAGCATGCCCTGCAAGCCACTATAGATCAGGTCGTGGTAGGAGGTACGTTCGGGATCCACGTAATTGAGCCGAATCTGTTCGAGAGCCCGGGTGAAGAGCTGGATGTTTTCGAACGCTTCCTGCCGGTCGCGCGAAGCGCCTTCCTGCTGATAGAGCCGGGCCCCCACAAAGAGGTTTGCGGCCAGCAGCAGAAACACGAGGGCACCCCCGACACTTCGAGATAGTTGATTACGGGTCATAAAGAAGGCTCCGGTTTCATGCGAAAAAAGCACAACGCTTTCGACGCAGGGCAACACCGTTGAAATGTACCGAACCCCCGTGTTCATTTCAACCGCATGGAAAGGAAATTGCATTCGGCCCCGCGTGAGCCTAGCGTGCTGGCAGGGCAGTCATGAAATTCGCGTTCCCAAAGCCGAGAACCAGAAAGACCGCGCTCACCCGCGATGCAGCGGCGCCGAGCAGACGCGGCGGCTACCTGCACTACATCAGCAAGCCCGATCGCATTGGAAAAATACAGCCCACACCGCCACCGGCAGCGGTTCGTCCCCGCAAGCGCCCCACACGCAATGCCGCGCGCGATTTTCACATGGCCAATGTCAAGCGGCTTTTGATCTCTCTCGCGGCCATGGGCCTCGTCCTGGGCGGCATGTACCAATTCGCAAAGCGCGCCGCCGCGCCTCGGCGCCGTCCTCCCCCACCATCCCGGCCCGCCCCTGCCGCCCCCGCCGTCGATGCGGACCTCTTGCAAGACGCGCTCCGTGTCGGTTCGACCCGCGAGCCCGTGGGCAAGGGCGAACTCATCCGCGCCGCGGTCGACCTCGTCGACGAAGGCAAGCAACTCGAAGCGCAGGACATGCAGGAGGAGGCCCTCGGCAAATATCTGATGGCGGCACGTCTCTGGCCCCTCGTGCCGGATGCCATGCGCCTTGCCGGCCGCATCCATCTGGCACGTGGCGAACACGACCGCGCCGTCGAGGCCTTGCAGGCCGCCATCGAACAGGAACCCGACCGTCTCGATATCCGCACCGAACTCGGGGAAGCCTTCCTGGCCATGGGCCGGGTCCAGCCCGCGCATGAGACGCTTCGCGCCGTACTGGAGCGTTCGCCGAATCACATCCCGGCCTATCTCCCCTTCGCCCGCAGCCTGGTACATCGGGGTCGCACCACGGAAGCCCGGCTCCTTGTCCGGCGCTATGTCGAAGAACAGCCCGACGACCCTCAGGGCTACTATCAACTGGCCATGATTGAAGCGGGCCTGGGCAATCTGGACGCGGCCCTGGCCGGCCTGCAAACCGCCATGACACTCGATCCCGGCAACGGAACCTTCTTTCTCGAAGCCGCCGCCGCCGCATCCTTATTATCGCGGTTCGACCTGTCCCTCGAATATCTGCGCGAGGCCGAGCAGCGCGAAAACCCGCTCGAGGTCTTCATGACCTTACGCAAGAGCGCCTTCGACCGGCTTCGCGACACCGAAGCCGGGCGTGCCTACGATGCAGAGCTGATGCAGCGGGCGCGCGACTACCAGGAAGCCAGGTTGATGCAGTAGACGGGTTGCGGGTATAGGTGTTCGGTGTTCAGTGTTCAGTCCGGCCCTTGTCGGGAGCTTTGTCGGGAGCCTTGTCGAGTGCAGCAGTGCTCAGTGTTCAGTGTTCAGTCCGACCCGTCCCCGGACGCGGAACCGCCGTCGCCTGCGGCGATTGCGGTCGAGAGCGCGTCCGCTCCAATCCTTAAATCTACTGCGTACACGACCGGAGCGGCTCGGCTTCCCGAGCCGGCAGGCCGGTCTCAAGCGCTCTTCTCTCAAACAGCTACTCGAGAAGGACCTCCTTCGGTCTTGTCGATGTGCGCGCCTGCTGGTGTAGGACGGTCTTCCCAGGCCGTCCATCAGCGCATGGTTGGCTTGTGGGCCACAGAAGCAGAGCATAGCCCGCTTCCGGTCCTTTGTCGCGCCTGGCCTGCCTCTGAAGGGAGCTTTGTCTTGAATGCTCGAAAACAGCGTGATGTCGGTCGACAAGGCTCGCAACAAGGCTTACGACAAGGTCACCGAACACTGAACACTGGCTACTGACCTCAGACCTCAGACCTCCGTCCTCAGACCTCTGCCCTCAGACTTCTGACCTCTGTCCTCTGACCTCTGCCCTCAGACTTCTGACCTCTGCCCTCCGCCCTCTGCCCTCAGACCTCAGACCTCTGCCCTCCGTCCTCCGTCCTCCGTCCTCCGTCCCCACCACGGACGAATGCGCAAGCATTTTTTCGCTAACCTTCCACGTGGGGCTCCACCAACCGACTGTGGTTCATGGAGTTAGAGTCAAACGCTTGAGCACTGGCTTTTCGCCGAAAATGACATCCTGTCTTGTTGCAGAACTGCGACAGGACTGGGCCACGCGAAAGAGGCAAAAGAGTTGCATCTAATGCATGACAAAACCAACATTTCGTGTTAGGTTCCCTGACTGTGATTTTCGGGGGGGTGTAAGTCTTGCTCAGGCAGCGTGCATTTGCCCTGCCGGGATAGCGCCTGGGGGCGTAGGAATTGGGTGTGCGGTCTTCATTTTACGCAGGGGTGTCGCGGGGTTTGAATATTCAATGCCGAAGCATTGTTCGGTTCGCTTTCTGCCAAAACCCGACTGCCGCTCGCTTGACCGAAGGCGAATCCCCTGATTGGGGATCATCGAGTTTGATGGTTGACCTGTATTTCTCTCGACACGCATTGGATGCGGCGAACCGACCGCTGCTTGCATTCGGCTCAACCCAACATCGTACCTGCGCACCTTTACCCTATGCCGTCATTGCACAAGGGGTCTTGGTGGCGGGCACCGTCAGGGCGGCGCCACCGGGGTATCCAGTACAAGCAAAGACGCCGCCGCCCCGGCGCAATACGACGTGGACCGCAACGCAGGCTGAGAATTTGAAGTGCGCAGAGACCGAACACCGCTGAGGTGAATGATGAAGACGAAAGACATTAGTCACACCAACATGGACCGCGGGGATATGCCCACCATGCGAAGCAGATGGGGGCGCCCCTGGTTTGGCTTTGCGTGGATAGAGCGGGCCGTACGCTCGGCGGTAGGGCGTCCGCTTGCGGATCGCCGCGACCACGCATCGCGGCACGGCGCACCTTCCTTCGCAAGGCTCCGGCGGGACAACAGCGCCGGCCCTACAGGGCGTGAACCGGCAACCTGCAACCCGCAACTCAATCCCCCCTTCCCCTATGCCTGGAAACAGGGGCGCGTGGTGAGTGCGAGCTTAAACAGAGTGCTCCCTTTGGCACTGTTCTTTTTATCAATCACACTTTTCCCAACTCTTACCTATGCTCACGAAGCGGGCTTTTGGAAGCAATTTGTTATCATCGATAGAGGAAGCGCGAATGAGTATTTCGGTGACAATCTTGGGGATAACTTCGATGGTCAGAATTTAGGCTCGTGGACGCGTGGCGATGATGTGTTTCTTAATGGTGCGGAAGCGAATACGTGGGCGAGAAAGGATTGGGATAGATCGGTTGAGTGGACCAGATTCCACTACAAGATTGGTGGCGGAAGTTTTACGAGTGTTAATTTGGATCACCGTAATGCTGATGGCAATAACGATATGTGGGATCAGACAGCCGAAGGTATCAGGCTGACCACACTCGCTCCGGGTACACATGACTTAGAAGTCTACTTTGAAGGTCAAGGTCGCCAGAACTGGCACTCCTACACATGGCTCTTTTACGATAGTGCGTCACCTGACTATAAAGCAACATTCACCATCACCGCTGTTGGCGGCCGGATCCCAAATATAGAAGGTATTGTCGATATTGGTACGCGTCCATCCCGCCGCATCCCAATCAAGGCTGGCTGTTGACGGGTTGCCCACCATATTCCAGCCGGCATT
>SLOV01000094.1 GCA_007132345.1 Kiritimatiellia bacterium | reverse complement strand
TGAGCCCCACCGTCAGGATCCCCGTTCCCGCCTGCTCGAACCGGCCCGCGTTCTGGAAGGCTGCCGCCGAGAACTGGCCCAGGGTCTGGTCCCCCTCACGCTCCGCACGGAACGTCCCTTCACTCCGGAACGTCATCCCGCTCAGCGTGAAGGACGCCCCGGTGAAGAGCACATCCCCTTCCGCAACAAAGTTCCGGCTCAGGAAGCCCGTCCCCGTCAACAGCAGATCGCCCTCCGTCACCGTCTGCCCCGTGCCACTCATCGTCCCCGCCGCGTAGGTGAAGGTGCCCGTCACCCGCAAGTCCCCGCTGCCGCCCAGCGTCCCGCCTGACATCGACAAGTCGTTCAGCGTGGATGCATTGACGATCGAGAGGGAGCCGCCGGAGATCGAGAGAATCCCGCTGCTGTCCAGGCTACCAACGGTACGGGTTCCGGAAGCACCCGTGTACGCGACCGTAAAATAGTGGGCCACATCGATCAGGACATCGTGCGCTTCGCCTGGAACAAAGCCGCCTGACCAGTTCAGAGGATTATGCCAGAGGTTGTCGGCGCCATCGCCAGTCCATTCCACAAGGGTTTGAATCCCTGCATCGCTGGCCGCAAACACCGGTTCCGTAAAATGAGTTACAAGATGCGCGCTATCCTGCAAGTCGTCTGGAAGCAGAATCGACTCAGGTTCAAGATGCGCATCAACGGATTCGGAAAGAAGGCTTTCTCCGACAGAAGGCGGACCATTCGCAGCGTGGAGTGTATCCACCATCTCTTCCGTCATAGATCCATGCAGATCGACCGAAAGCATCGGCGAGACTTCGCCGCTGGGAACAAAGTCGAGATCGATGGCCGGCAGTAGAACGGAGACCGCTATTGGCTCGACAGCCACACCGCCAGTGCCGACCTCCTCCGACACGGCCACCGCTGTCTCCTCGGCGACGAGCGGAACAGCGTCTTCAAAAAGATCGACGGCCCCTTCTTCCGCCAGGTCCTGGATTGCCTGCGCATCCGCGAAGAGCGAGTCATCGACGACTTCGTGATGGGCGGCGGCTTCCGGCATCGGCGCGCCCGTATCCGGCAAGGCAGTCGAGGCATCCGCCACCAGCGGGTCGGGCAAAGCGAGGAGCGGCGCCGCTGCATCCAGAAGGATACGCGGCTCCAGCGGCTCCAACTCGTAGTTCGATTTCATCGACCGGGATACAATGCAATCCGCCTGACTGGCGAAAGGTAAGCCGGTCGCGCCCGCCCTGGCAAGCACTTATTTGATTATCTTCATCCCTTAATTCCCTAGGCGCTAAGACCCATCACCTTCTATGCAAAGCCCTGCCGAAAAGAAACTTCCATCGAATGGAACTCCGGTTCCATTCGATGGAAACCGAACGCTCTTAGGGACAGACCTTTTATCTGTCGTCCGCCCCAGTTCTGAACGGTTTGCCCAGCCTGGAGGGGCGCCTGCCCGCCTCTGGAGGGAGTTACACGAGCCCGTCAGCGCGCGGTCAGGGTCATGTTTAGCCGACGATCATGGCGGCTGGATGCCGGCTTGCGTGAAGTGGCGATCGAAGGCGATGGCATGGCGGATTCCGAGGCGGGCCATGCAGGCGAGAGAAACGCAGTCGGTCAGGCTCAAACTTCGCTCAAGGGCCTGGCGGCATCGCTCCGCTCCCAGATTGTGTAACGCGGAATCAACCCACTCAATACGACAGCGCTAAACCAGGAAGTGGCGTGCGCCGCTCCAGGCGAACCAGACGCCGAGCCCCACCAGCACCGCACCGCAGCAGGCAAGGACCACGAAGTAGCCACGCGGGGATAACCAGCGCCGCCCCCCGGCGACTCCGGCGGAAACCAGGCTGTACCAGCCGAGGTCAGCGAGGATGTGCCCGCCGAAAAAGGCCGAGAGCCCCAGCAGCCCCGCCTGCAGAGAACGGGAGGCGTAAGCCAGCCCGACCGTGGCCCACCAGAGATACCAATAAGGATTCGAGCAGGTGGTCACAATGCCCATCAGCACCGCACCATGCGCGGGGGGCGGCCCGGACGCAGAGGTCTCGGCCCATACACGCGCGCTGCCCCGTGCGCCTGCCGCCGTGGCACCGCCCATGGCCATCAAGGCAACACCGCCCACGATGCCCAGCACTGCCTGGGCGCGCGGCTCTGCCAGCCACACCATGGTGCCGGCCAGGATGAGCCCCAGCAGTAGTGCCTCCACAATACCATGCCCGAGAATCATCAGCGGCCCAGCACGCGCGCCGTAGCGCGTCGCCTCACCGATCGTAGCGGTCAAAACCGGCCCCGGCATCATCGCCCCAGTGAGCGCGATCAGGAACGAACTCCAGAAGAGGAAGAGGAGCGTATTCATGGCGCCGCCCGCAGCCCCAAAGCTTCCGCAACCGGAGCGGCTCGGCTTACCGAGCCGGAACGTGCAGAGGACGGCACGCTGTGACGCCGGACGCGGAAGCGCTTCCGCTCCACCAGAAATCCCATAGGTTCCGCAACCGGAGCGGCCCGGCTTACCGAGCCGGAACTTGC
>SLOV01000163.1 GCA_007132345.1 Kiritimatiellia bacterium | reverse complement strand
CCCCCCCACTTCCCGATTCTCCAACCACCCGTATGCATGCTAGGTTCCAGATCATGGTAAGTGAGCAATCGAATCCGTTGGACGCTTTTCGTGTGGTGCTGGCCAGGCCGCTGTACGGCGGCAATGTCGGCTCGGTTTGCCGCGCGATGATGAATATGGGGCTGTCTCGTCTCCGAGTGGTGCCGGGCCCGCTGCCGCTTTTTGACGAGGAAATCCGCAAGATGGCCCTTGGCGCGTACGGTCTTTACGAGCGAAGGCAGGAATTCACCAGCGTGGCCGAAGCGGTAGCCGACTGCGTGCAGGTGGCGGGCACCACGGCGCGCACCGGCTTCTATCGCGACCACGCCCGGCCGATTCGCGATTGGACGCCGCGCCTCCTGGAAGCGACCCGCTCCGGACCCGTCGCCCTGCTGTTCGGCCCGGAGGATAAGGGGCTCAAGACCGAGGAGCTGGGCATGTGTACGCAAATTGTCCAGATCCCCAGCAGCGAGGCCTTTCCGGCCTTGAACCTGGCCCAGGCCGTCATGGTGTGCGCCTACGAATTGTTTGTCGCCGCCGGCGATTTCGAACCGGCGGCCGAACGCTTTCCCGAGGCCACCTCGGGGCAGCGCGAACGGATGTTCGATGCGTGGCGCGAAGCGCTCCTCGCGATCGGGTTCATGAAGGAAGACAAAGCCGATCATATGATGCTGGGCCTGCGCCGTATCCTCTCCCGCGGCTCGCTGACCGAGGCCGACGTGCGCATCCTGATGGGCATGGCGCGGCAGGCGGCCTGGGTCGCGCAGGAGAAAGAAAAATGGAAAGGGCGCGTGGTGTGAAACAGCCGCGGACGTTCTCGTTTTGTCGCCGGCACTCGAAACCTTTGCGGTCGTGGTCGATTTCTTGACATTCCCCAGTGGGTTGTGTGCAACATCCCGTAGCGCAGTGCGGCTTTGGCGCTGTGCTATTCGGGAGATTCTTATGTTTTCATTTCATCGCGCGTTCTTGAGCTTGCTGCTGGTGCTCTGCGCCTCTGTTGCCTTGGCGCAGAGCGACTCCTTGATCCATCGTGTGCGCGATGGCGAGACGCTGGCGGAAATCGCGGAGCGCTACCTCGGCGGCCGTGAGTATGTGCCGGAATTGCTGGCCTTCAACAGTGTCCAGAACCCGACCCTCGTCGGGCCCGGCACGGTTCTGGCGATTCCGCTCGACGTACGGCGCCGCTCTTTGCAGGCCATCGACCGCTCCCAGGCCGCGCTTGCCGAGGCCCGCGAGGCCGGGGCGGAGCAATTCGCCGCCACGCTCTACCGCGAGGCGGCTTCGAATCACGAACTGGCGCGCGGCCATCGACTGGAGGCGGAATATGCGAAGGCGTCCGCCATGGCCGAGCGTAGCGTCGTGCTCGCGGCTGAATCCATAGAAGAGGCCAACCGCAACGCCAACGAACCGAAAGATGGCCGGGTCATGCTTGTGCACGGACTCGTTGAGATTTCCGAGGACGACGGTGCCACCTGGCGGACCGTCCGCGCGGGCGAACCGCTTCCACTCACCGCGCTGATCCGCACCGATGCGCAGGCCCGCGCCGAAGTCAGGCTCGAAGACGGCAGCGAAATCCAGGTGCGCGAAGCCAGCCAGCTCAGCATTGCGCAATTTCTGCGCGACCAGCGAAGCGGTCGGACCGACGCCGAGCTGCGCGTGATTCTTGGAGAAATGCTGGGACGCATCAAGCCGAAGGCCACCGACGATTCCGAACTGGAGATTCAGACCGGCGGCGCCTCGATCGCCGTGCGAGGGACGGTGTTGCGTGTAAAGGCCGATGACGGTGGCGATACGCGGACCGAGCTGCTCGATGGCCTCGCCGAAGTTCGCCCCTTAATCGGGCGTTCGCGCGGGCGCATCGAATTGCCGCCCCAACACGGACTCCTCTCTCGTGAAGGTCGTGCACCGGCACGGCCAGTGCCTCTACTGCCGCCGCCCGAGCCGACCTCGCCTGCGACCGATTCGTTCGAGACTGCACGCCAACAACTCTCGTTGGAATGGGCGCCGTTGCAGAATGCCCGCTGCCGACGGGTCTCCTACCGGGTCGAACTCGCCCAGGACGACAAATTCAATCGCATTCTCCTCAACGAAACCTTGTCCGGCACCCGGATCCAAACCGATGTCCTTGCGCCCGGCGACTATTACTGGCGCGTCTCCAGCCTGGACCGAAACCTGTTGCAGGGCTCGCCGACCGAGCCTCGTGTGATCCGTGTGCGAAAGAATCTGGATGTCGATTTGGTCTATACCGGCCCCCTGGTACAGCACGCGGGGACCTGGGTGGGCGCTGCCGAGACGCAGTTCGATGTCCATCCCGCGGAAGAGGACACCAGCGTCGTCCGCCTCGAATACAGCGCCAATGGCGCACCGTTCCGCGAATTGACCCGCCCGCTCCAGTTCTGGCAGGAGGCCGAGGTGGACTTACGTGTGCGCGGGGTGGGCCTGGAAGGCGATTCCGGGAGGGAGCAGCGCCTCCGTTTCCGCGTGGATGCGACGCCTCCCGAGGTGACCGTGGAGGTGGGCCGT
>SLOV01000193.1 GCA_007132345.1 Kiritimatiellia bacterium | reverse complement strand
GCATGTAGTCGTCGGAGTATTCCATGCGATAGTTGAAACCGACTTCCGACGGGAAGCTGATTTCGACATCCGTTTCGTCGGCCCGCCGGATGACGAGCGCGATTGGCGCGGGCGTCGCCGTATCGTCACCCCAACGATCAACGAGCGCGGTTTCGCCGCCGGAGAAGTAGATGTTGTCGATGCCCAGGTTATCGAGCGGCCCGGCCGTGCCGAGAACCTGGAAGAGCTGGACCACCTCAAAGAGGTTCAGGTTGGCCTGCTCTTTCAGTTCCTGCACGGGAATCGAGATGGTATGCCACTGACCGTCGCGAGCGAAGCCATAGGGATCGTTCCCGCCGCCGGGGAAGGGAATCCAGAGTTGGCCGATGTGGCGATGCAGGCTGGTCTTCATGCCCACGAAGAAGGGTCGCGGGTCGGTGGTGCGCATGTCGAAGTGCAACGTCCCATTTTCGAAGGCAGTCAGGTTGAGCGGGTGATAGCAGTAGATGCCACCGCCCCACCAGCCGAAGCCGGGTGCGGAACGGAAGGACCAGACCTCGCTGCCTTCACTCGGCGGAGTGGCCGGCCCGTCGATCAGGCTGCCTTCCCAGAGGAGGAGTGATCCCTCGGTCTCAAAGGCGAGGCTTCCCGCTGTCTGGTTGGCCGGGGTTTCGGTGAAGACGCCATAGTTCCCGTTTTCCGGCGTTGGCTGATCCTGGGCTTCCTCCCAGTAGAGGTTGTCGAGTTCCATCGTTACGGCCTGTCCGGGCGGATCGTTGACGAGGTAGAGCAAGATGTTGACGGTCGCCAGGTCGACGTTTCCGCCAAAGGCACCGATGGGGATCCGGACGGTATGCCACTGTCCATCGCGCACCAGTCCCCACTTTTCTTCGCCGGGGCCGAAGGCGACCTCGCCATTGCCGGTCGCCATGCTGCCGATGCCGAAGCGGAACGGGGTCTGGGTGGTGGTCTTGAAATCAAAGACGACATAACCGCCCGCGAAGCGCTGGAAGTTGATGTAGTTGCTCAGCGTCTGGAACCCGCCGCCATACCATTCGCCGGGGTTCGGGACAGAGATGCCCAGGCTGAGTTCGCCCTCGCTCGGGTCGGGGCCGTCGCTGAAGTCGAGATTGTTCCAGGAGAAGAGGTAGCCGAAGTCGTCATCGATGAGGATGCGGCTGTCAATTTCGAGTCCGTCGGTTCCTTCCGCGAACTCGCCGACCGCCACATTGCCCTGCCGCCGCGCGCCGGGGCTGTCGGCCGTGTAGAAGGAGCCGACACCGGGCTGCTGCCAGAGTTCGATATAGTCGACTTCCATGCGTGCCGGAAACGGGGCGGTGATGCCCGCGGGCGTGAAAATCCCCGGAAACAGGCCACCAACGGCCAGGTTAAGGAGAATAAATTGCGGCCGCGTGAACTCGAAGATCGCTTCCGGGTCGTACCCGAATTCGAAGTAGGGGGTGGGCTGATCGTTCACGTACATCATAATGCTCGTGTCTGTCCACACCAGTGTCCACAGGTTCCAGTCCTGCAAGCTATCGACGGTGGCGAGTTGGGCAGGCTCATTGTTGGCCGGATTGGGGAAGAAGGTATGGAATTCCCATGGATTCGGCACCGGCTCGGGCTGCCAGCACCAGTGGATGACACCCATTGCCTGCTGGTTCACCGTGCCTGCGGCGATCAGGCTCGAATGGCCTGCCTCCAGGATATCGATCTCGCCAGTCTGTGGCCAGCCGTCCGCGGTGTCGCCCAGCGTCCAGAAAGCGGGCCAGAGGCCGTTCGCAAGATCGGTGAGGCGGATTCGCGCGCGCAGAATGCCATACTGGAAGCTCATCCGTCCGGAGGTCTTGACGCGGCCCGAAGTGAAGGCGTAGTTGCCATCGGGGTCGGCGGTCTCCTGGTGCGCCTCAATCACCAGGACGTCGTTTTCGATGCGGACGTTTTGGGGGCGATCCGTATAGAACTGGATTTCCTGGTTCGCCTCGGTGTTCCACACGCCCACGCCCGCATCGTAGGTCCAGTGATTGGGATTGAGGGTCGCGCTGCTGAAATCGTCGCGCCAGACCTGTTCATAGCCAGTGAGGTCGACGGCGGCGTGAACCGCTGGCGGAACACCCAGCGCAAAGAGCGCGAAAAGGAAGATAATTGCGTGGAGGCGGTTTTTCTTCATGACAGGTACGATCTCCTTTCAAATGACATTTACGTGGTGCACGACCGCGTGGGTCGCGCCCCGTTTCTGGCGTTCGGTGCCGTCCGGCCATGAAATAATACTGACTTATCAACTGCCCACATCACACCGATACCCTTGCGGAACATTCCACGGAATCGACGGCGGAACAAGAGCATTCAAGAGATATTTATGATCTATTCGGGTTGTCAAAGGGGGCGTAAAGAGGCGCGCTGGAGACTCCCGGGGCGGGGCAGGTCCTAAATTGGCTTGGGATTCTAATTGGCCGATTCCACAAGAGTGCGATTGCGTTTCACCCCGCATTTGCCCCAGTATCCGTGATTTAAATCTCATGAACCCATCTCAACCACAACCCGGCCCCCACCTGAAGCTCTACCACAAGATCGCGCAGCGCATCCGCGAAGGGACCCTGCCCAAGGGAGAGGTGCTGCCCTCCGATCAGGAGCTGGCCGAGGAGTATGGGGTGAGCCGCTATATGGCTCGCAGGGCCTACTCGGAGTTGGTCCGCAGCGGACTCGTGCAGCGGATTCGGAAGCGCGGCACGATGGTGATTTACGACCCGGCCACGGCGAAGCTGCGCAAAGTGGGTTTGATTCTCGTGGCGGATGTGCCCTCCTACTACCTCTTCGAGAAGGGGGTGGAAGACGTCCTGGGCGACCGCGGTGCGGGCCTTTTTGTGCAGTACACGTATGACAGCGAGCTGCGAAGCGAGGCGGCCATTCAGGAGGCGCTGGAACACGGCGTAGAGGGGCTCATTGCCTCGCCACCGCCCCACGGAAGCCATGAAACACATGTCAGACTCGCAGCGCGTGG
This sequence comes from Kiritimatiellia bacterium, assembly GCA_007132345.1. Taxonomy (GTDB): domain Bacteria; phylum Verrucomicrobiota; class Kiritimatiellia; order SLOV01; family SLOV01; genus SLOV01. Next base: position 7,220 of record SLOV01000193.1, on the reverse strand, counting down.
CTTTCCCGTTGTCCTGGCGCTGGTTTACTCCGAGAAGATGTCGTGCGTCTACCCGGATGATGACCGGGCCGGCTTTCTGATGGGCGAGCACTTCGGCGCGCAGGGGTTCAAGCGGCCCGTCGCACTTGGCCAGGATCAGGCCTACGCGGAAAGACGCATTGAGGGCTTCCGCAAAGGCCTGGCGCGGCACGGAGTTCGGCTGCTCAAGCAGAACGTCTTCGATATTCAATACGAGGACGAGGATGGGGAATATCTGGAGGATATGGGACGGCGCGAGGTCGAGCGCATCCTTTCCATGAAGCAGCGGCCCGACTCCATTTTTGCCGTCAACGATTCCACCGCCATCGCGGTGCATTACTGGCTGAACCAACGGGGCCTTCGTGTGCCGGAGGACATCGCCGTCGCGGGGGTCGACAACCTTGGGCGGAAGTTCCACCCCTTTCAACTCACCTCGGTTGATATCGGCCTCGAAGCCATGGGCCGCGCCGCGGCCGAGGCCCTGTTACGCCAGTTGGAGCGCCCCCGCATGCCGGCCATCTATCAGCGCATGGAGCCGAGGCTCGTGGTTTCCCGCTCCACGTCGCGGGGGTGAGGGGGCAGGCGGGTTTCGGGTTTCGGGTTTCGGGGGATGGGGGGGGGGGGGCGGTGTTCAGTGGTCAGTGTTCCGCTGAAGAACCTCAGTGGTGGGGCGCCGGCCCATTCCGCCTAACCTTGTTCGGAAGCCTTGTCGGGAGCCTTGTCGACCAACATCTCAAACAAGACACGCCTGGCGCTTCTCCCCCCATCCTCTTCCTGACATTTCCACGCCCTCAGGCGAGCGCTAAAAATATCTCAGATTTATCGTTGCGCTGCCGGGCACGGTCCGCTATCGTTTCCCAATCAAAGCTGGTTTGATCCTGCCTTGAGTGTGGTGTCTAGCAAATGCGTCAGCAGTTTGAGTGGATCAAGAACAAGGAGCATGCAGATGAACATTAGAACGATGCGCAAGTCTCTGGTGGTTTGTACCTTGGTGGTGGGTAGCTTGTTCACCGCTTCCCCGTTAATGGCGAACCTGCTTGTGAATCCGAATTTCAATCAGGGGCCTGACAACCTGGATGGCTATGAGGCATTCGCCTTCTGGCAACAGGGTGCTGTGTCCTTCGGCTCGGGCTGGGGTTTGGCCGATGCCCCGTTCACCGCCGATGGCGGCGGCACAGCCGTATTCGGCATGAACACGCAGTTGGCCACTGACGATCCGTTCTGGATTGGCGCATCGCAGGTGATGACGATTCAGCAGAACTTCTGGACGCCGGACAATACCGAGAGCCTGCCCGGCGTAGATCTGTACGGGCAGACGCTCACTTTCAGCGGGACCGCCCTGGTGACCGAACCCTACGCCCCAGGCAATCTGGGCGAGATTTTTATCCAGTTTCTTGATCAGAGCTGGAACGCCATTGGTTACTTCCCGACAGATGTTTCGGCGCTCGGACCATCAGGCGCGTTTTCCATAACGGCAACCGTGCCTGACAGCGGTCTGAATATTGTTCAGGTCGGCTTCCGCAACAGCGGCATTGAGGGGACGGCTGGCGAAATGACCGTCTCCGGCCTCGTCCTGGTTCCCGAGCCGGGCAGTTTTGGCCTACTGGCCCTCGGCGCGCTCGGCATCAGCATGGTGCGCCGGCGCCGCCACCTGGCTTGAGGTTTTCCGCTACGCAGTTACTGCAAGGCGGCGGAAGGTCTTCCTTCCGCCGCCTTTTTTCGATATGAAGGGTTACTCGAGATGCAGCCGCCCCGCCTGCTTTCACGTTCCTTTTTCCGCCGCCTCTGCTTGATTCTCGGCATGGCTCTCCTGCCCGCCACCCACTTTGCCGCATCGCCTGCCGACGGAGACTGGACGCTCGTCTGGCAGGACGAATTTGAGGGGGACACGATCGATCCAACGAAATGGAATCTCGTCTTTGCCGGCGGCGGCTTCGGTAATTACGAAGTCCAGTACTACACCGACCGCGAAGAAAACGCCTTCATCCGCGATGGCCGCCTGGTCATTCGTGCCAATCGCGAATCCTTCAGGGGCTACCACTACACCTCCGCGAAGCTGACCACCGAGGGTAAGGCCTCCTGGACCTATGGCCGCTTCGAAATCCGCGCGCGACTGCCCATCGGACAGGGCATCTGGCCCGCCGTCTGGATGATGCCCGAGCCGGCAACCCAGCACGGTGGCTGGCCGGTCGGCGGCGAGATCGACATTATGGAGTTGGTCGGCTTCGCGCCCCGCACCGTCTACGGTACGATTCACTTCGGGCGCCCCCACCAGAATTCCGGCGGTCGTGCCCAGCTCGAGGGCGACGCCACGTTCGCCGACGATTTCCACGTCTTTGCGTTCGAGTGGGAGCCGGGCGCCATGCACTGGTTTCTTGATGGGAAGCACTTCAGCACGCAAACCAACTGGTTCACCTCCGCGCCGGGCGCCATGTGGCCGGCGCCTTTCGATGTCCCCTTCTTTCTGAAATTGAACGTCGCGGTGGGGGGCCTCTGGCCTGGCTACCCCGATGACACCACGCCTTTTCCCGCCGAGATGGAAGTCGATTACGTCCGCGTCTACCGCTACAATGGGGATTATCCCCCCGTGCCGGTCCGCCCGGCCAGCGCAGAGTATCGGCCTCCGCGCGCTCCGGCCCCGGACGGAAACCTGGTTTATAATGCCGACTTTTCGGCAGGGGAGGAGCACTGGTCGCTGCGCACGATGGAGCGTGGGCGGGCGAGTGTCCACGTTGAGGATGGGGTTGCTCATATCCAGATCCGACGCGGCGGCGATCGACTTCATTCCGTTCAATGGAATCAGGGCCATTTGAACATCCGCCGCGACCGCAGCTATCGCGTTGCCTTCCGCGCCCGCGCCGAAGCCCCGCGCACCATCAGCGTGAACGTGGGCAAGGCGAGTCAGCACTGGGACTCCTGGTCGGGGCGCGCGAAGATCCATCTGGAACCGGAGTGGAACGACTTCACCATCGATTTCAAGATGCGTAGCCCAACCGACCCCATGGCGCGGCTGGAGTTCAACCTTGGCCAGTCGGACATCGATGTCTTCATCTCCGACGTGTCGGTGCGGCCGTTGGAGGAAGACACCGCCTATCGCTTCGACCGTACCGTCCAGATTCAGGCGGAGCGCTATGACGAGGCCTTCGGCGTTCAGGTCGAGGCGTGCCTCGAAGGTGGCAACAACGTTGGCTGGATGGATCCCGGCGACTGGCTGGTCTACAATATCGACTTTCTTCGCCCCGGCCCGGGCCGTCTCGCCTTCCGCCATGCGGGCGAGTGGCAAACGGGCCGCCTGCGCGTGGAAATCGGCGGCGAGCCGTTTGCGGAGATCGATCTGCCGCCCACAGGTGGCTGGCAGGTCTGGAGAACCAGCGAAGTGGCTATCGATTTTCCCGAGGGGGTGCAGACCCTGCGCCTGGTAGTCGTCGAGCCGGGCATGAATCTGAACTGGTTCGAGCTGATTCCGGGTGGCGATCCCGACGCGCTCTAGCCCGTTTCGCCGCCTTTTGCACAGTCCTTCTCTGTCACGACGACTGCGCAGGAAAGGCATACAACGGAACGCCGCACCACATTGTTTCCCGTTTCTCTCCGATCGGCTAAGGGACAAGATTTCTTCCCTGAATTAGGGTGTACAGGCGCGGGGAATATGTCATACTTATTCACATTAGCCCTTCAGCCTAGAATGTTTCTGATGAAATCCATACGGGCTCTTCGCAAGCCCATTGCCCTGCCTGCGTCGAGAGCTAGTCTTCTCGTTCTGCTCCTGCTTGGTCTTTTCGCCAGCGGGTGCGGGCGCCGGGAGCCATACCGCACGCCGGACGGACGCGTGATCGTGACCTACTGGGAAAAGTGGACCGGTTTCGAGGCCGACGCCATGCAGGAGATCATCGACGACTTCAACGCCTCGCAGGACCGCATCCTCGTGCAGATGCTCTCCACCAGCCAGATCGATCAGAAGGTGCTGCTCGCCACCGCGGGCGGCAACCCGCCCGATCTCGCGGGGCTCTGGTCGGTGCAGGTAAACATCTTCTCCGAGAAGAACGCCCTGACCCCGCTGGACCGCAGGCTGGAGGAGGCGGGTATTTCGGAGTCCGATTACCTCCCCGTCTACTGGGACCTTTGCCGGCATCGCGGTTTCACCTGGGCGTTGCCCTCCACCCCCGCGACGCTGGCGCTCCATTGGAATAAGGATCTCTTCCGCGAAGCGGGCCTACCGCCCGACCAGCCGCCGCGCAGCATTGCCGAGCTGGACGAAATGGCGGAACGCCTCACCCTCGTGGAACTGCGCCGCGACGGCCAGCCGGTGCAGGTGCCCTATTCCGAACTGACCCCCGCGGAGAAAGAGGCCAAGACCTTCCGCATCGTGCGCATGGGCTTCCTGCCGAACGAGCCCGGTTGGTGGAGCACCATGTGGGGCTACTGGTTCGGCGCCGAGCTGTTGGAAGACGAAGAGACCATCTCCGCCCTCACCCCGGAGAACATCGCGGCCTTCGAATGGATGCAGAGCTATGCAGAGAAGTATGGTGTCGACAACATCCGCCGCTTCGGGTCCACCTTCGGCAATTTTGCTTCCCCGCAGAACCCGTTCCTCGGCGGAACGCTGGCCATGGTGTTGCAGGGGGTCTGGATGTTCAACTTCATCGACCGCTACGCCCCGACACTCGACTGGGGCGCCGCGCCGTTTCCCTCCGTGGACCCGGAGGCGCTGCCGGACGTGACGCTGGCCGAATCGGATGTGCTGGTGATTCCGCGCGGTGCGCGCCATCCGGACGAGGCCTTCGAGTTCATGCTCTACGTCAACTCGCCCGGCCCCATGGAAAGACTGAACATTGGCCAGCGCAAGTTTTCACCGCTGGCCCGCACCAGCGCGAGCTTTGAGGATGAGCACCCCAATCCGAACATCGCCGTCTTTCGCGACCTCGCCGCCGGGCCCGGTGTCCGTACCGCACCGCAAACCACGGTATGGAGCGAATACAATACCGAACTGGCCGTGGCCGTTGACCGTGTCTATTCCCTGATCGCCACCCCGCAAGAAGCCCTGCGCCAGGCGCAGGATCGTGCACAGTGGAAGATGGACCGCGTTTCCCGCCGGTGGCACCATGTGGGAGACGCGCGCCTTCAACAGTGGAGCGAATATGCTGACGCGCGGTGAACGCCGGAATCTGGCAGTCGGCCTCTGCTTCATCTCCCCCTGGATCGTCGGGTTCCTCATGCTCACGGTCTATCCCGTGGCGGCCTCTCTCTACTTCTCCTTCTGCGACTACGATGTGCTCTCCCCGCCCCTCTGGGTCGGTGCCCTCAACTATACCGACATGGCCACCGACACCGTCTTCTGGAAGTCGCTCTGGAACACCCTGCGCTTCGCCGCCATGGCCCTGCCGCTCGGCATGATTCTCTCGCTGCTCGTCGCGGTGCTGCTCAACCAGGCCGTCGCTGGGCGCTCGATCTTCCGCACCATCTATTTTCTGCCCTCCCTGATTCCCCTGGTCGCCAGCGTGATGATCTGGCTCTGGATCTTTAATGGCAGCTTCGGACTGCTCAACTATGCGCTCTCTTTCCTCGGCATCGAGGGGCCGAACTGGCTGGCCGACCCGAGCTGGACCATGCCCTCGCTCGTCATCATGTCCTTCTGGGGCATCGGCAACACCGTCGTTATCTATCTCGCTGCGCTCCAGGATGTGCCCCGCCACCTCTACGAATCCGCCGATCTCGATGGCGCCTCCGCATTTGCCAAGCTGCGCCATATCACCATCCCCCTCATCTCGCCGGTCATCTATTTCAACCTCATCATGGGCATCATCGGCTCGCTGCAGGTCTTTGTGCAGCCCTACATCATGATGCCGGGCGGCGGCCCCGATCAGGCGGCCCTCTTCTACGCCGTCTATCTCTTCGAAAACGCCTTCACGTACCTCAACATGGGCTATGCCAGCGCCATGGCCTGGGTGCTCTTTGCCATCATTCTCGCCCTGACCCTGTTCGCAACACGCTTGAGCCGGAGGCACGTCTATTATGCAGGCGAGTAAGCCCCTCCAACTCCTCAGCAAGGCGTGTATCTACGTGCTCCTGCTCGCGGGCGCGGCGCTCTTTCTCGTGCCCCTGCTCTGGATGTTCTCCACGGCACTCAAGCCGCTCGATCAAACCATGTCCCTGCCGCCGAGCTTTATCCCCTATCGCTTTCACACCGAGATCGCCGGCGAGCTTGTCTCCGTGCAGCGCGGCCGCACCTTCGCCCGGCCCGTCTTGCAAGTGCGCACCGAGGAAGGGCGCGTGGAACTCGTGGAGGCCGCCGCCATCGAAGACGGCCGCTGGGCGAACCCCGACGATCCGCGCTTCGGCCAGGAGGTCACAGTCCTCGATCGCATTGCCGCTTCCGACGAGAACCCCTGGATGGAAGTACGGCCGGAAGACCGCCCGGACCATGCCTGGCTCTTCGTCCCCGTCGACCGCGTGGAGCGCAGTATCGGCCCGCGCTGGGCCAACTTCCAGAATGCCCTCGCGGCCATGCGCTACTTTCCCCGCTACCTCACCAATACCCTCATCCTCTGCGTCCTCACTGTCGTCGGCACCGTGCTATCCTGTTCGCTCGCCGCCTACGGATTCTCCCGCATCGCCTGGCGCGGCCGCGACAAAGTCTTCCTCCTCGCCCTCGCCACCATGATGATCCCTTTCCCCGTCATCATGGTGCCCGTCTACACCCTCTTCCGCCAGCTCGGCTGGATCGGCACGCTCCGGCCACTCTGGGTCAGCTCCTTCTTCGCCAATGCCTTCAGCGTCTTTCTGCTGCGCCAGTTCTTTCTCACCATTCCCAAAGACCTCTCCGACGCCGCCCGCATCGACGGCTGCAGCGAATTCCGCATCTACTGGCAGATCATGCTGCCTCTCTGCAAGCCGGCCCTCATGGTCGTGGCCCTCTTCCAGTTCATGTACACCTGGAACGATTTCCTCGGGCCGCTCATCTATCTCACCGACCAGAAAGACTTCACCCTCGCGCTCGGCCTGCAATTCTTCCAGAGCCAGCAGGGCGGCACCGAGTGGCACTACCTCATGGCCGCCTCCACGGTTGTCATTCTGCCCATCATCATTCTCTTCTTCTTCACCCAACGCACATTCATCGAAGGCATCTCCATGACAGGCCTGAAAGGGTAAATCCATGAAGCACTCCCCATCCACCGACTCTTCCACCGCGCTTCTGTTCCCGAAGG
>SLOV01000241.1 GCA_007132345.1 Kiritimatiellia bacterium | reverse complement strand
GATGCGCCGTTTGATCCGATAGCCCGCGATGACCGGTAAGCCCTCTTTCGGCGGGGCCCTCCCTTCGGCCTTTGCCAGCATTTCCATGAGGATCTGCGCCGGGTCCACCTCGATGCTTTGCCGACAGGCGAGACAGATATACGCCCCCTGCCTGCGACCACCCATTTCCTCCACCACATCCTTTCCGCAGCACGCACAAAAGACCGGTCCTGGCGCCTGTTCGGCTTCGATCTTCACGGCCAGGAGCGTTTGCCCCACCTTGAGAATGTCGCCATCCTTCAGGTCCACCTCGGGGTACTTGCGTTTCTGCCCCTGTTCCGGTGTCTCGCCCTTCTCCCGGCTCCCGATCTTCTTCTCGTTCACATACGTCCCGTTCAGGCTCCCGAAATCGCGGATGCGGGCATCCGGCGGGTTCACCTCCACAATGAAATGCCGTCGCGACACCTGTTCGTCATCCGGCAGGCAGCAGTGGCACTCCTCCAGCCGCCCGAAGAGGAAAGTATCGTGTTCCTCGAACGCGAAGACTTTCCCTTTCATCGGGCCAGCGGTGGCGGCGATGTGGACGGTGTTGCTCATTCTGACGCCTTTCCGTCCGACAAGAACGATTTGACCATCGTATACGCCTGATCCATGCCTATTCCTGCGCCGCATTCGTCCGCCAGTGCGGCAAATGGGACGGCCCACGATTCGGGCGGTGGCGGGAACGCCGCCGGGACGGGATGTGTCTTCCGGCGAGCGAATACAGCGTGGACGGCTTCTGCGATGCGATCGGATTGAACACCCGCGCGAAGTAGAAGACACATGTCCAGAAGATCGCGCACCCGCGTATTTCGCCTGTCGGCGCGGGGCAGTGTGTAGGCATGTAGTTTCTCGGCAAACTGCTGTTCTCTGGAGATCGTTGCGAACGGCGTCGTATGAATGCCCGCGAAGTCAAGCCAGTCCTCCCCCTGCACCGATTCGACGGGCTCCAAGACCGGATCTCCGGTTCCGACATCGACATGGAACCGCGCGAACACCCGCCCCGCCAGACGCGCAACGACCGGATATCTTGCGCCTCCGTACGGCGCTCCCGCCAGGTCTTGCGTGGGTTCACCGACAGCAAAGACAAAGAAGTCGCCCAACTCCAGCGAGGCCGCCGCTTGCAAGAGACGCAAGATGCGATCGGCAAGCCGCCCGGAGCCGCGTATCGGGCCGCGTGTTGTCAGGTCAATATCCCGTGTGGTTCGGCTCTCCTGCAGCCGGAGTTCCATGGCATACCCACCCTTGAGAAGCCAACGCTCCCCAGAGTGCTGAAAGAGCCTGCACAGGAAGCGATCGAATGCCACTTGCCGCCGCAAACGCTGGACATCCATGCCTCGTTGCCGCGCCAACCCGTTCAATCTCGTTTCAAGCGCCTGACGAAAGGCCGTCGGGGTTGCATATGCCGTTGGGGTCACGAAAGACCTCCCCGAAGCAATTGCTTCAGCGCCCGTCGCTGATCATGGCCGTCAATCTCCGCCCGCGTGATGAGCCCGCGTTTCAGCCCCTCCCGCAAGGCCTGCCTCAGATGGTCCGGGGACACGGAAGACTCCGCCAGCAAGTCGGCCACTGCCCGTATGGGCCGGGCCACCCGGAAACCCTGGCGGTCTTCGATCTCGTCCGGCCCGATCCGGCCACGATGCAGAATGAGCACCTCGGGAGTGGGCGCATTCCTTCGGAAACCGGGGGGAACCGTCATATGCAGCCGGGGCGGCATCAGATCGGAAAGGTCGAACAGCGACAGCGCCGTTTGATGCGAATACACCCCCTGCGGAACCCCCTCGCGATTGCGCGACCAGAGCGACCACTGCACATACTGTCCGTATTCCGCCGCCGGGAAGCGCGTCAGTCGGTAGATTCCGCGATACTCCCGTTGCCACGTACCCGCCTTCAGGTGATAGACGTGACTGGAGGTCGGATAGCCACACGCGACCGCCTGTCCGGCAGTGAAATACCCCTGCTGACCATCCGCCACCTCAAAAAGACGTTCCTGCTTGCCGTTCATCGCCAATCAACCCAACGCACAAATACTATAGATTCTATAGCTTTTGTGCAAGCCGCAGATCTGCGACACCTGCCCGTCATCTGGCAGGCAGCAGTGACACTCCTCCAGCCGCCCGAACAGGAAGGTATCGTGCTTCTCGAACGCGAACGATTTGCCCTTCATCGGCCCGGCGATAGCGGCGATCTGGACCCTGTTGCTCACGTCAAAGCCTCCGCACCCGGGTCAACTCGTTCTTGCTCGCAAACAGCAACTCGGGAACGTGTGACTGCAATCCCAGGAATAGTGCGGCCGACCTGCTCGCGAATCTTGCGGGCATCTGCCTGTTCCATCGAAGCCCCCAGTATTATGCCTTCGAGCATCAGCCCCAAATCAACATCCACCAACGTGTGGTCCGGCCACTTACCATCAGGTAGGGTGCCTTGATTCAGGTAAGGATGTTCAAGCGCCATCGTTGCCAACAACCGGACCTCCTTTTCGTGTGCGTACTGTGTGCGCTTTCTGCAGTAGGGGAGCGAACTGTGAAGCTC
>SLOV01000015.1 GCA_007132345.1 Kiritimatiellia bacterium | reverse complement strand
TGACGCGTATCTCGCGTTTCTTCGCACGCTTATCCATCTCCGCATCCTCGGCATCTCGGAAGATCGCCTGCGCGACGCGTGGCGGCTGGAGCGCAAGCTGCTGCAACTGCTGCATGCCGACTCCAGCGGCTCCCCGACCTGGTTCCTCGATGCCTGCGGCCAGACCTCGCATCCCGAGCGCAGGCTCTTGCTCTCGAACTACGACATGGGCCTCGACCTGGGAATTGGCGCCGTGCAGGCCGAACTCGATTTCGCGGTCCGCCCGCCTGAACTCTTTCAAGGCCGCGACATGGGCGAAGATGCAATCCGTCTGTTTTCCGAATGTGTCTGGCTACAGCGAAAGATTCTCGACGATGTCCACTTGGAGACTCCTGTTGTTCGCTCGGCCCTGACTTGGGCCAATCGCCGGTGCAAGCGCTGAGCGAGTGGGTTCACGCGCATACCGGCTCGGGAAGCCGAGCCGCCCCCTTGCCGCTGTGCGAGGCAACTCACGGAGCGGATGCGGTTCAGCGTACTGGTTCGTGCGCACACCGGCTCGGGAAGCCGAGCCGCCCCCTTGCGGCTGTGCGAGGCAACTCACGGAGCGGACGCGCTCTTGACCGCAATCGCCGTAGGCGACGGCGGTTCTGCGTCCGGTGTTCAGCGTACTGGTTCGTGCGCATACCGGCTCGGGAAGCCGAGCCGCCCCCTTGCCGCTGTGCGAGGCAACTCACGGAGCGGATGCGCTCTTGACCGCAATCGCCGCAGGCGACGGCGGTTCCGCGTCCGGTGTTCGGCGTACTGGTTCGTGCGCATACCGGCTCGGGAAGCCGAGCCGCCCCCAATGCCATCTATCGTGTCCGCTATTTGCCCTGGCGTTCACTTGCCGCCATGTAACGCCCCGGCGGCTCTTTCACTCGGAATAATGCCTTCTCGTGGTCCTCCAGCGGAAAATCGAAGATTGGCGCCAGGTCGATCTCCACCTTTTTGAACGTCGGACTGGTCAACCGATCTCTCGCCGTGAAGGTATTCCAGTAGGTATATCGTCCCTCCTTCAGGGCATAGACCTCAACCAAGTGGGGGAACGGCGTCACGATCCAGAACTCCGCAACGCCAAATCGGGTATAGAGCGCCCTCTTTTCATGCCGGTCCCGCTGTTCGCTACCGGGCGAAAGAATCTCCACCACAAGTCGGGGCGGCCCCTCAATATGGGTCGGCTTGATCTGTTTTGCATCGCAAACCACAAGCAGGTCCGGCTGCACCACGTCTTCATCCGAGAGGCGAACATCCATCGGGGCCGCGAAGAGTTGGCAGGGCTTCCCTCGAAAATGAGGCTCCAATGCGGCGCCCAGGCGGGTAGCAATCAGTTGATGTCGGCTCCCTGGGCTCGGCGACATGGCGAAGGGCTGGCCGCCAATGATTTCCCATCGCTCCTCCTCGGGCCAATGCTGGTAATCGGTCCAGGTAAAGCGTTCGTTGCTCGGTTGCGCAGGGGAGGGCATGGCACGATCCATTTCTGGGCGAAGCCTATCAGATTGGCAGAAGGCTGTCGAATTCCGGATATTCCGCCAGCGTCCGTGATTCACCGATCAACGACCTATGCTCGTCATAAGCGAACGATCTTCCGGCCGGCGCCATAGACCGCGCGGCGCTCCTTAACGTGGAAGCCGATCTGCTTCTTCTGATGTTCACCTCAATGGCCCGGTCGCTGTTGAGGATACCGGAAAGCATGGCGACGCCCTGCTCAGTGAAGGCCATGGGCGGGTAGCGCAGGCCCATGCGGTCGGAATTGGAGGTCACAAATTGTGACCTCCAATCAGCAAACTCCTCATCATCAAGCACAAACATGAAGTCTTCCGGGAAGCGCTTCAAGTTTCTCCTAACCGCCTGCTTCAGCGCCTTGGTGGTAACGCCATACAGCGCCGCCAGATCCCGATCCAGCATCACCTTCTGCCCGCGAATCAGGTAGATGGCCTGTTCGATCAACGGTTTTCCGCCGGGTTCTCGCCCGTTTGTAGTCCCGCCTTTAGGCGGCAAGGGCCATAATGAGAATTGCTGCTTCGTTCCGCGCTTGCCTGTCTTTCCGTGGGCAGGTAGGTTCAAGAATGGCTGATGCGACCCGCGGAGGGGTGGCAGAGCGGCTGAATGCGCATGACTCGAAATCATGTTTACTCGCAAGGGTAACGGGGGTTCAAATCCCTCCCCCTCCGCCATTTTCTTTCTACATCAGGTGCATCACGGGGCCGCGTGAAGCGTCAGGGCCCGTGGGTTCTACTGCGCGAAACGAATCGGAGGGGTGGCAGAGAGGTCGATTGCGACGGTCTTGCCACGTGATGCCGCCAGAGGCGGCAAACGTGGCCCCGTTTGGCCCCGCTCAGCGGGGCCATCACGGGGAAAACCGTTGAACCAAGAGGTTTCGTAGGTTCTATTGCGCGAAACGAAGTTGGAGGGGTGGCAGAGAGGTCGATTGCGACGGTCTTGAAAACCGTTGAACCGCGAGGTTCCGTGGGTTCGAATCCCACCCCCTCCGCCATCATCACCGCCATGTACTTTGTCTATGTCTTACGCAGTGATCG
>SLOV01000062.1 GCA_007132345.1 Kiritimatiellia bacterium | reverse complement strand
GTTGTGGCTGTGACCAACCTTACAATTCGTGCGGCGCCCCCAGGGTGCAGGCCGGGGCGATCCCTATGTTGCCGACCACATAGCTGTAGCCTGCCGGCTCCACCAACTCGTCGAAATCCTGCCGCAGATAGGGATTCAACTCTTCGTTGGCCACTGTGTCACCATGGATGAGACGGGCCTCGATGCTGAGCTGGGCTTTGGCGCCCGTGATAAGGCGCAGATTATTCAGGCAGACATTGGTCTGTGAGAATTCCCGGACCCGCACATAATTCGGTGCGGCCATGACGGCCAGCATTCCGATGATGGCCACAACGATCATGATTTCGACCAGCGTGAAGCCGCTGTTTCCTCTCGTTCCATGCTGTTGCTGTGTCGTCTTCATGCGGGGCTCCGATCTGTTGTTCGTTCATCGGGAAGTCTATCGCGATTCCTTCCAGGAAACGAAGGTCAGGCGCGTGGACTTGTAGGTGTTGAGGATAGAGGTATCGATGAAGTAGTTCCCGTTTGGCTGAAGCGTGACTTCTTTGGCCCAGATGCCCCCATAGAAGTTCGCGTTGGGCTGGAGCCGTACCGTGGCATTGGGGGCGTAGATGAACCCCCGGACACCGATGTTCGGCAGCATGAAGACGTCGGCGCTACCCATGGAGTAGATGCGAAAGTCGGACGGATTGCCATTCAGGTTGATTCTGGAGTTGGGCCAGGTGCGGAATTCGCTGGCGCCGGTCAGGTAGATGTTTACGGGGCCGTCGCTGGTGTCAATGTCGAGAGTTCCCTGAATGCGGGCGCCGGTGATGTAGTAGTTGCCCGCGGTGAGGGTGGCGGTCTGGTTGTTGTTCACTCGCAGGTAGTTTGATCCGTCGATGCGTGGGGTCTTGTGATTGTCGTTATTCGCGGCGACTTGACTGAAGCGCTGTGCGAGGGTACCGCCGTTGGCCCCAAGCGGGTCGGGATTGATGTGCCCCATTTCCTGTGTGTTGTATGCGCCGCATCCGCTGCAGAAAGCGGGACTGCCCGAGCTGCTGGCGCCGATTGCGATCGTGCCGTCTACGGTGACGTTGGGGAGAAGCGTAATTTGTCCGTTGGATCCAATTGACGCATTCCCGCTGGAGTTGGCCGGGGTCGGATTCGGCGTCACTCTGGAATCGTAGCTGTAAAAGCTGTTGTTCGGACGCGTGGTGAGCGAATCGACCCCAAAGATCCCGATGGCGAGGGCGTCGTCCTGGCGGACGGCGACTTCGATCGCTGTTCTGGCGAGATGCCCAGGGGTCCCTGGCGGGCCACCGCGCCCCACCACGGTGTAGGCGTAGAGATTGCCGTCGCTCAATTGCCGCAGCTCCGTGACCGGGTCGAAAAAGAAGCCGGCGGGTGGCTGAATGTTGAGGTTGGCCATGATGGAGGCAAAGGACTGGCCCGCGGTGAGCCGTTGTTCGATGCGCTGCTTGACGTAGTTAGCGCCACCCTCGGCGTCGTAGAGTGATATCGTTGCGTCGCGATAGTTGCGGGTGATTCGATAGTCCGTCCGCATCAGCGACAAGGTGGAGAGACCCACCAGTGCCAGCAGTCCAAGCCCGCCCAGTACCACAAAGAGGACCATGCCCTCCTTGTTGGTTCTGGTGTTGTTTTTCTTCGAAAAGGTCTTCATGACTGGTCTTGCCCCCTGAGGACTTCGTGTTCAGCTTTCGTTCTCGATATTACTCTGCGGCTCTTCTGGTCCTTTGGCTCGCTCGGCCCTCATCACGTGCTTCATTCTTTAAACAGTATCAGCACTCTTTGTGCCGAATTTGCGAACATGACAAAAAGAAGTAGTCGCGGGGGAGTTTTCGGGCCTGCTGGTGGAAAGAGTTTCTCAAAAAGTAAAATGTGATTAGATTTGTTTCCACGAAACGAAGGTGAGTCTCGTGGTCTTGTAGGCGTTCAGAATGGCGGTATCGATGAAGACGTTTCCGCCCGGCTGCAGGCGGACGCTTTTCGACCAGACGGCCCCGTGCAGCGCCCCATTTGGCTGCATCTGGACGTGAGCATAAGGCGCATACACAAAGCCGCGAAAATCATTCCTGGGGAGGAGTACGATATCCTGGTTGCTGTTGGAGTAGATCCGGAAATCGGTGGGGTTTCCGATGACGTTGATGTCGTTGTTGGGCCACGACTTGATTTCCCCGGTCAGATAGATGTTCACGGGGCCTTCGGTGGCGTCGACAACGAGATCGCCGCGCAGTTCCATTTCCGAGAGGTAGTAATCTCCCGAGGTGAGGGTTGCGCTGCCATTGTTGGGGATTCTGAAAAGGCGCGCCGCGTTGATGTTGGAAGAACTGGCGTTGTCGTTATTGGCCGCGGCGGCGGTGAATTTTGCGGCGAGGCTGCCGCCGACCGCTCCCAGCGGGTCGGGCGGGATGTGTCCCATCTCCTGGGCATTGTAGGGGCCGCAGCCGGCGCATCCGGCGGGTGAACCGGCGCTGTTGGCGCCGAGGGCGACGGTGCCGTCCAGGTGAACGTTGGGCTGAATCGAAATGGACTCGTTCGAGCCGACGGAGGCTAGGCCGGTGGAACTCGCCGGGGTCGGGTTGGGTGTCGTGCGCGAGTCGTAGCTATAGATGCTGACATTCGGCTGCAGGCGTAGATCCAGAATGCCGAAGATGCCGATGGAGAGGGCGTTGTCCTGGCGCACGCCTGCCTCAATGGTGACTTGTGCCCTGTGGCCGGGCGTGCCGACCGGGCCGCCGCGCCCCGAAACAGAGTATGCATAGAGATTGCTGTCGCTGAGCCGTTGGATCTGAGTGACCGGGTCGAAAAAGAAGCCGGCCGGCGGCAAGATATTCAGATTGGCCATGATGGCGTCGAAGGACTGTCCGGCCGTAAGTCGTTGTTCGATGCGCTGCTTGACGTAATTCACGCCGCCTTCGGCATCGTAGAGGGCGGCAACAAGATCGCGGTGGTTCCGGGTGATCCGGAAGTCGGTCCGCAGTACCCCGAGGGTGGTCAGGCCGATGAGGGCGAGCAGGCCGATGCCGCCCAATACGATGAAGAGGACCATGCCGGCGTCACGGGGTGCGGTTTTGTGGATTGGCTCGGATCGATTCATGAGCGGGCCTCCTGGTTGCTATGCATCAGTTTCGGGGTCGGACCAGGCTGGTGAGATTCATGCGCCGGTAAGGGTCCTTGAAAGTGGGGTGCACGTAGTAGGCGTCCGGTTGCGAGGTGCGGGCGCGGAGCGACACCTCGATGCCTCCGGATTGTCGCTGGAATTGCATCTCCTCGATATAGCCGGCGGTCACCATCAGATCCTGCCGCCCGTCGCGACCATAGGAGTGGTTTCCTCCACGAAACCAGTAGTACTGGGTTAAGCTGTCAATGCGGGCGAGATAAGGAAAGTCCCCGCCCCATGCCCCGCCCGGAACGATTTCGTATTCGACCGTTCCAACCAGTTCGACCGGCGTGCCGGCGGCATAGGTGTGGCGAATGCCCCGGCTCGATGTCGGGTGGGAAGAGACGACGAGCTGGCCACTATTGACGTCTTCGATTCGGAGGGTTTCGCTCTTGCCGATAAAGATCAGGTCGGAGGGCTTGAAGGTGTCGCCGAAGTTGCCTCGGAGCATGCTCACGCTCAGCGTCTGGCTGCCGGAGGGGGCGCCCGAGGAAAGGGCGGCCACCGGCTCATCGAAGGCGGCTACGATGGTGAGGACGTCCGAGTCGCTCCCTGATCCGCTGGAGATCATGGGGTTCTGGTGAAAGTTAGGAAGCCAGGAGACCCACGTGTTGAGCTGGTGCTCCGGGACATCGAGCCCGTATCCGGCCATGCGGATATCGCGCGAGATGGTTTCCATGGCAAAGCGGGCATTCTGCTGCATTTCGGTGATCAACTGCTCTTTCCGATACACGCGGCGTTGCTGCGTGAAGGCCGCCACGAACATGGCGATGAGCATGAGGCCCACGAAGGTGGCGGACATGAGTTCGACCAGCGTGAAGCCGCCGCAGCGATGGGCCGCTGGCGGGAGGGCGGGGGGGTGGGGATTTGTCTTGGAGGGATTCACGATCTTGGTTCCTGTGGTGCCTAGGGGATGATCACCCCTCCACTCGCGGGATTCGGGCGAACGGTGCTCAGCGTCAACTCGTGGCCTGACTTCCCGAGCGTGTTCCATGTGATGGTCAGGTTCACGAGGCGGAAGTTATTGGAGGTAGTGACGCTCCATGAACGCGTGAAGCCCGCGACGCTGTCGCTTCCGGACCCCAGCGCGGCGTAGGGGGTGTTCAGGAGTTCCTCCAGTTTGTCCTGGCCCATCGTAGAGGCGATGGCCATGCGCTCGCTCCATTGATTGGCCCGCGACATGTAGGAGGCGAGACCCATGGCCCCCACCATCCCGATGCTGACCAGCATCATGGAGACGATTACTTCGACGAAACTGAACCCGGAACGGGTGCTGGATGAGGATTTGTACATAATGAACTACGAATGGCTACTGGTCGGCCAAGTGGATCTGGCCGTTCGGATAGATGTGGAGAGTCTTCAACTCCTGAAGCGTGTGGCTTCTTACTTGGACGATCATGAAGGCCGTGCTTCCCTGAGAAAACGTGCCGAGGCTCGAAAAGGTGCCGCTGCTGGGATAGGACCAGATCGAGATGTTCCGGAGGTTGGAGAGATCCAGGTGCCTTTCTTCGCCATCGTCTCGAACGCCGTTGCGGTTGGAATCCGTCCAGATCGTAATGCGCCGCCGACTGCTATTGATGTTCACAACGCTCGGCACCCCCTGCCGGGCGGCCTCCGACCGGGCTTCGCGCAGAATGCCGACAACCTCCCAGGCGGCCCGGTTCAGGTCCTGCCGCGGCCGATTCCGCACCCACTGGAATCCTGCCGTCGAGGCCGTCATCCCAACCACGCCCACCACCATCATCATTTCCGTGAGGGTGTATCCCGCTTTACTGCGAATTCGCTTCATTAGATCGCCCATGAGATTTCGCTCCGTCTAGACTTTGAGATGGATTCATCCCTGCTCTTTCTCGCCATGTTTGTACGTTACAGCAGGAACCGCGCCCGAACCCTGCGGGATTGTGTCGAATGTGCAAATCTGTCGAATTATTCCGCAAAATTGGTGCCATTCGGGGCGACGCAGGTGCCAGCGGCTGTGGGGCCGATATGGACGGCATCTGTGCTATGCCAACTTCAGGATAGGTTCTTTTCCGGGAATCGCTGCGAATTCTCATAAGTGACGGGGGATTTCCTGGCGGTGGCGGTGGGACGAAAACCAGGGTTCTCCCATGAGAGAATTTGCAAAGCAATGGGCGCTCGGCGCCCTTCTCGAACGTGCGAATCGTGCGAGAAGTTGTCGATACCTTAAGAAAAGGCGGGTTGCCGAGCGGATTCGCTGAAGTTGGCACGCTCTTAGCATGGTTCCTGCTAGCCAAAGCGACGAAACGCGGAAATGCGGGAGAGGCAGCCCTATGATTGCAAGCAAAGAGCAGACGGAAGCAAGGCGCAGTATCAACGACGTTGTCGGGGTCGATATCGGCACCACCGGCACGAAAGTGGTGCGGCTTCGGCGGGTCAAGCAGAAGCCGGTGATCCTTGGCATCGACCTGCTGCCTCCGGTGGCTATGGGCGAAGAGGCGGAACCACCGCGCCTGACGCTGCCCAAGCACCTGCGGGCGCGATGCGGCGCCCTCGCCGCGACGGCGGGCGACAGCGTCATCCGCTTGCTGCACTTGCCGGGCTTCTCCAACCAGGCGCCGAATGCCGAGACAACGATTCGTGAGCATGTCGGGCTCGAAGATGGGTTTCGTCTTTCCTATGAAATTACCTCGCCGGCCACGCGCTCGCGCCCGGATGCCGGGGTGCTGGCTGTGGCCCTGCCGGAAACCACGGCGCGCGGGCTGGTCGGTCTGATGGGGCACGGGGCACCGACGCCGTTCTCTGTCGAGGTTTCTTCCCTGGCGGCATTGAGCGGGTTCTCGCACGGGCCGCTGGCTCGGCATCAGCGCGAAACGGTCGGCGTCGTCGAGGCCGGGGCCGAAAGCGCGTGTCTGGGGATTTTTCAGAACGGGCACCTGGTGCTGGTGCGCAAGTTCGATTTCGGCGCCAACCGGCTCACCGAACGTGTATCGCGGCAGATGGGGGTGGATGCGGAGACGGCGCTGGAGATTATTCAAGGCAATGCCATCGACATTTCGCAGATGACACGGGAAGCGCTCGCCCCGTTTCTGCGGCAACTTTCCATCTCGAAAGAGTTTGTCGAGCGCCGATGCAGGGAGCCGATCCGGCACTGGTACCTCTCGGGCGGCATGGCCTTGACCAATTATTGGGAGGATCAGATTGCCCATACCGTCGGGGGAGCGATTCGTGTCTGGAACCCGTTTGATGGTCTGGAAGTGGATGCGAAGACCAGCCTGGAGATTGCCAAGGGCCAGGAGGTTCGCTTTGCGGCCGCGGTGGGCGCGGCCATCGGTGCGATGGAGGAATCATGAGTGTACGTGTGAATATGATGTTGGCGGAGGAGCTGCGCGCCACGCCGTCGGTGACGGCCTCTTTTTCGCCGCGGGTGCTGGCCATTGTCGGCGGCGCGATCGTGGCTACCCTGCTGGCGCTGGGCACGGTGCATTATCGCATGGTCAGTAACGGGCTCAGGCTTGCCCAGGCTCGTTTCGTCACGGTGGAGCCGCGCTTCAATGAAGCCACGCGCATCCAGTTGGACCGGAACCACAACCACAACTTGATTGATGAACTCGACCGCTGGGCGGCCAGCGGGGTTGCCTGGAGCGTGCCCCTGGCCGAGCTGGGGCGGTTGGTGCCCGAAAGCGTGCAATTCACCCGGATGACCATCGAGAGCGCCATCGATAAGCCGCGCCCGGTGCGCAGGCGCGGGCAGGAGGATGCCCCGCAGCCTCCGCCGCTGCGCCGTTATACCGTGCGGATCGACGGAGCGGCCAGCGGGGAACTCTCGGACCAGACGGTGGTCGACTTTGTGAAGACCTTGAGGGAATCGCCCTCTTTCGTTGGCTGGGTCGAAAGCGTGCAGCTACAGGGGTTGCAGCGCGCAACCGTGGCAACCGCGGGGCCGGATGACCGGGTGTTCCGTATCGATTTGCGAACCTATGCGAGGGAAATGTGATGAAGATCGATTTCGCGTCTATGAACAAAGAGCAGAAGCAGCTCGCCTTTCTCGGTGCGTTGGTTGTCGTCACGTTGCTTTACGCTGGCGTCGTCTTCGGGCTTATGCCGATGATGGACGGCTGGCAGAACGCCAAAGAGGAATTGGCGGAGCTGGAGGAGAAGTTGGACAGGGCGGACCGGCTTGTGCGCCGAACCCAGGCCCTGCGCCAGGAGCTGACGGAGTCTCAGGAGGTCCTGCTGCGGACCTCGCGGGAGTATGTGCCGGAAAACGAAAACACACTGGCATGGGTGACCCGCCGCGTCTACCAGAAGGGGCGCGACCTTGGCGTTGATATCGAGGCCGTGGTGCCCTCCAGCAGCGGCTTCCAACTGGCCACGCTCGATCGGGCCAAAGGCACCTATGACCGTTACTTTGACCTCTACGCCGTGCGCATTACCACCAACTGCGATTTTGCCAAGGCTCTGGAATTCGTCAGCGCCCTGGAGGCCAGCAATCCTTATCTGGTGGTTGGCGGTCTCGTGGTGTCCGCTAACCAGAATGAGCCCGAGCGGCATTCGGTGCAGATCGATGTTCAATGGCCACTCTGGGTGAACGCCGAAGGCGCCGCGCAGATTCGGAAACTGGAAGGAGAACCCCATGGTTGATCGGATCATAATTTTTGCGTTTATTTTTCTTGGCCTTCTCGCGCGTGTTCCGTATTCTCTCGCCATAGAAGAACGTGGTAACCGGCAGCAAGCCGCACAAGGTGCGGATCTGTCATTGGCAAAGGAGAGTTCGCCGACCGTAGATCTGGATAGAGCGAATGCCGTAAAGGGTGGCGTTGCGTTTGTGGGTCGCGACCCCTTCTGGCCGGTTGGGTACGAACCCCCGCCGCCAGAACGAGGGACCGGGCTTCAGGGCGGAGGTGCCCAGGCGGCGGCGGCAGGGGATGGGCGCGAAGATCAGAGCGCGCTTGACCTTGCGGGGCTATCTCCAGAAGAGCAGCGGGTGATTCGAGAGCGGCTGCGGCTGGGGGGCGTTCTACAACAGGCGGGAGAAATCTGGGCGATACTGAATAATCAACTCGTCAAGCAGGGCGAAACGGTTACGATTGACTCAGGTAGAAAACATTATTTGTTTTTGGTGAAGAAGCTGACTCCAGATCGGATTGTGCTGGAATCCAAGCAGGATCCATAGCAACATCCGTGGCGGTCGTCAGGGCACTTGGGAGAAGAACGAGGAGGAGGAGCCGCGTATGAAGACGAAATGGATGCTCGTTGGGGTCGTGTTGTGTGCCGTATTCGTGGGGTGGTCTTATCTAGCCGTAGGTCAGGCGGACGATATTCCGCCCGTACCCGTTGAGCGGCCCCAGGCGGCGCCTGTGGCCGAGGCCCCGGCCGAACCCGTTGCGCCTGCTCCGGCACCGCAGCCGCGTGCGCCCGAACAGATCGAGTTGGCCACACAAACCGATGTGCCTGGCTTTGATGTCGGCACCGAGGAGGGCGACGACCTGATCACCATCTCCCTCGACAACGCCCCGTTGACCGACGTCGTGCGCATGTTCAGCCGGATCTCCGGTGCAAACATTGTGGCCGGCACCAATCTGGTCGGTAACGTCACCGTCAGCATGCATGACGTTCCGTGGGAGCCGGCCTTGCGCGCCATTCTCGATTCGGTCGATCTGGTCCTCGTCGAGAAGATGCGAAACATCTACAGCATCGTCTCCAAGAGCGACCTTGCAGCCGAACCGGTGACGGTCGAGACCATCTTCCTGGAATATGGCTCTGTCTCGAACGTGGTGCCGGTCGTTCGCCAGATGCTGGTCTCTACCAATGCTTCGGTCTCCTCCTTCCCCTCCGCCAATGCCCTCGTTGTGCAGGAAACCGCGCAGAGGCTGAATGAGATCCGCCAGACCGTTCGCGCCATCGACCGGCCGCGCTCGCAGGTCTTCATCGAGACCAAGTTTATCGAGCTCAACGACCAGGCCATCGAAACCCTCGGTCTCGACTGGCAGGTGCTCCAGGGCTACACCGTCGGCGCGAGCAACCTGCGCGCGGGCTATGAGCGCCAACGGACCCACGGTTACGAGAACCGCGACAACCTTACGCAATTCCGCGAGGATGGCCGGTTCCGCACCAGCGTCAGCGCCAGGGGCGACGAGTCGACTACCCGGTCGCGCTTCTTCGATTCGTCTGGATCGCTTGCCTCCACGTTCGGGGGGGGGCAGGACATTCAGGGTAGCTTGCGGGGCATCAATGCCATTCCCTCCTTCGACCCGGGCAGCCCGCCCGACACACCGCCGTCGTTTGAGCTCGGCAATGTCGAGCCTCGCTTTGAGAGAGACCGTACCAGCCTTTCGGAAGGACGCTCCGAGGCGACCGGCGAACTGCGCGAGACCTTCACCCGTTCCCGTTCCGCGTTCGACATCAACGATGTCACCCGGTTCTACGGGGCCGTGCTCGGCGCCGACGACCTGGCCGTCACCCTCAGCGCCCTTCAGGAAATGGACGGCGTTTCTGTCGTGTCCAATCCGAAACTGGTCGTGGCCAATGGCGAGACCGCGACCATCCATGTCGGTCGTAACGAACCGAACGTCACTGCCGTCCCGCAGGGCGATACCGGTGACCGCTTCGCGATCGCGCTCGATGACGCCAATCCCTACATCGAAATCGGCGTTAAGTTGGAGGTTACTCCGACGATTCACACCGAGGACAATATCGGATTAAAGATCGTTCCGGAGCTTAGCCGCAAGGTGGGCGACCTCCAGGTGGGCATCGTCGGCATCAGCTATCCGATCACCCAGATCCGCAAGATCACCACCGAGTTCAGTGTCCCAAGTGGACGCACCGTGGCCATTGGCGGCCTGACCGAAACGCGGGACAGCGAATCGATCAACAAGGTCCCGCTGCTGGGCGATCTGCCGGTGATCGGCAAGTATCTGTTCCAGCATCGGCGCACCGAAAAGCTGCAGGATGAAGTCGTGATCTTCGTGACGGTCGGCCTGGCCGCATCGAGAGACATGGCTGAGGTGTCCGGCATTCCTTCCGAGGGGCAGTTGATCCACCGCCACCTCGCCAATAAGGCGGCGCAAGCAGCGATCGCGGCGCCCTGATCCGGCATTCAAACGTGTTTGCGAGCGGCGGCAGGTCTTCCTGCCGCCGCTTTTT
>SLOV01000256.1 GCA_007132345.1 Kiritimatiellia bacterium | reverse complement strand
CGGGCATTTCCAACGTCGACGACCTGGTGGCACGCGCAGGGTATGTGGGGCAATTGACGGATATCGTCGCGCTGGAGCTGGCTGGCGAACCGGAAAACGTCGAGGAGGAAGCCTCCACGCAGCTCTCCGGCCTTGCGGTGAACGACGACGAGACCATGACCGTCGTGGCGGGTTCCGATGTGAATTGGGACGCGGCGTCTTTCCCCCTGGATTCGATCGACGCCAATGGGTTGGCGACCGCCTCCATTGTGTATGAGGATACCTCTGCTCTGTTCACGGGTACGTATGCCGGTCACAGCGGTACGGGATCGCTCATGGTGCTCGATACCGATCCCGACAATTTCGGCACGTATGCCGGGGACGGACTCCCAGACGACTGGCAGGTGCTCTATTTCGGTATCGACAATCCCGACGCGGCGCCAGACGCGGATCCCACCGAAACCGGACAGAACAACTGGTTCCGCTATGTCGCCGGGCTGAACCCGACGAACGCGAACGAAGTCTTTATCTTCCGCATTGCGGCAACCCCGGACGAAGAGGAGCAGCGGGATCTGATCTTTGAGCCGGTACGCGAGGGCCGCATCTACACCTTCCACTACTCGACCGATCTCGTTGAAGGAAGCTGGCAGGAGGTGACGCCGCTCGGCGTTCCGGTGACCAATGCCCAGGAAGTCACCACCACCGACCTTGCCGCCACCGAATCGCATAAGATTTATCAACTTGAGATTATATTGCCGTGATGGGGGAAGGGCACAGAGTGGGGAAGTGGGGAGCTGCGGCGTGGGCGGTGGTCAGTGGTCAGTGTTCAGGTCGGCTCAGACGTCTCGGGGCTGAGAGAACGGACAGCCTCTCAGGTTCCGCCCCGGACGCGGAAGCGCGTCCGCTCCATCCTTTGAATCTATTGGGTTTACGCCCGGAGCGGCTCGGCTCTGGACCGCCCGTCGTTCGCTGGCGGTTCCCGAGCCGGAAAGTCGGTATCAGTCGCTGTTCCCTCAAACGAGTAATCCGTAATCGGTGTTCTTCCGGGCTGAGAGGGCGACGTTACGGCGAATTGACTTCGTTCTTCTCGATGTGCGCACCTGCTGGCGTAGGGCGGTCCACCGGCTTGCCACGCCAGCGGCGTGGGCCGTCCATCATCGGCGCGCTGACTGCTTGTAGGCTTTGGGCGACGGGCAACCCCTTCGGGGCATGCCCATCCTCCAGCTTTGCGAGATGCGCACCTGACGATTTCGCGACGGTTTTTGAACACCGAGCACCGAACGCTGAACACTCCGCCCCCGACACCCGACACCCGACACCCGAAACCCTCCTGAACACTGAACACTGCCCGCCCTCCGAAGCGTTCGGCGAAGGAGGGACCACTCAACTACGTCCCTCACCCTGGAGCCCACATGAAACCGAAACTCCACATCCTGGCCACCCTCTCGCTTCTCCTCTCGCCGCTCCTTCTGCTGCTGCCAGAAGCCGCGATCGCCCAGCCGCCGCCTCTCCTCAACTATCAGGGGCGCGTCAGTGTGGGCGGCACCAACTTCCACGGCACGGGCAACTTCAAATTCGTCCTCGTCAACGAAGCGGGCGACACGACGTATTGGAGCCATGACGATACGAGCTTTGCCGCCAGCGAGCCAACCACGTCGGTGGCCGTGGACGTTGTGAATGGCCTCTACTCCGTCCTGCTGACCGACTTCGACGAGAATATGCCGTCCCTCGCGCAAAGCTTCGCGAACGATGACGTCTATCTCCGCGTCTGGTTCAACGACGGGGCCTCCGGCTTCGAGCAGCTTGCGCCCGACCAGCGCCTCACCTCCGTCGGCTACGCCTTTTCCGCCGGGACGGCCGCCACGATCGAAGATGGCGCAGTCACCGCCGCCAAGGTCGATGCCGGAACGTTCAACCAGACCTTCTGGCGGGCCGACGGGAATGAAGGCACGACACCCGGCACGCACTTTATCGGCACCACGGATGATGAGGCCTTCGAGATTCGGGTGAACGGGCAGCGGGCCTTGCGCATCGAACCCGACCCCTTCGCCCCGCGCCTCATTGGCGGCGACCCCGCGAATACGGCGTCGAACATCGGCAGCGTGGTCGTCGGTGGCCGCAACAACCATGCCACGCGCTTCTATTCCTTCGTCGGCGGCGGGCGTGATAACCAGGCGACAGGAGATCAGGCCACCGTGGTTGGGGGGCAAGACAATCTGGCGATGGCAGACCACTCCTTTGTGGGCGGCGGCGGGGGGAACGAGGCCCGCGGTTTTTATTCAACGATCGTCGGAGGGGACCGGAACGTGTCGCTCAGCGGAGGCGCGATCGCCGGCGGAACCAGAAACGTTGCGCACGGAAGCAGTTTCATTGGAGGTGGGCTAACCAATCGCGCCGAGGGTCTATTTTCCGCAATTCCCGGCGGCTGGGGGAATCAGGCCCTGGGCGAGACCAGTTTCGCCGCGGGCCGCCGTGCCATAGCCACCCACAATGGCTCCTTCGTCTGGGCGGACAACATCAACGCGGAATTCGAGTCGGCTGCCTTACGCGAGTTCGCCGTGCGCGCCGGCGGCGGTATGCGCGTGGTGGCTCCCTCCATCTCGCTCGTGGGCGGCAACTTCGTCGGGAGCGGGAGTGGCTTGACGGATATTGGAGCCTCCAGTCTAGATGTCGGCGACTTCAATCAGACCTTCTGGCGGGCTGACGGCAACGCAGGCACGACACCCGGCACGCACTTTATCGGCACCACGGACAATCAGGAGTTCCACATCCGGGTGAATAACCAGACCGTATTCCGCATTACACCGGACGGGGCTCTGGGACCGCGCATTGTCGGCGGGCATCTGAGCCAGGGTACACAGGCAGGCGTTACGGTAAGCGGCGGCCGCAACAACTCCGCAACGGGACAATACGCCGTCGTGAGCGGCGGTCGTGACAACGTCGCCGGGGGCCTGCTCTCCACGGTTGGCGGTGGAAGCGGCAACATTGCCATGGGCAACTCGGTGGTCGGCGGCGGATTAGGAAACTATGCGCAGTCTACCTCCGTTGTGAGCGGTGGACGCAGCAACGCTACGCTCAACCTCTATTCGACCGTTGGCGGGGGTGAATTCAACAGAACGGAGTCCGGGGCCATCTGGGCCACGGTTGGCGGCGGGCGCTCGAACATTGCCACGACCAATCACACCACCGTCGCTGGCGGCCGGGAGAACGAGGCTAGCGGATTATCGGCCACCGTCGGCGGTGGCCAACTCAACAAGGCGACGAACGAATATGCGACCGTTGCCGGAGGGCACCGCAACGAAGCGCATGGCGTCGCCAGCATGGTGGCTGGTGGCCGTGACAATCGCGCCGTTGGCATCTTCTCATTTGCAGCGGGCCGACGCGCCATCGCCAATCATGCGGGCTCCTTTGTCTGGGGCGACAACACCAATTCCGATGTTGTATCCGCGCTCAACAACTCGTGGACATCGCGTGCCTCCGCCGGATATCGCCTCTTCTCCAACGGCAACATGACACTCGGCGCACAACTGATTGCAAACGCCACGACATGGTCGGCCATTAGCGACCGGGAAGCGAAAGAGAACTTCGAGGAGATCGACGCCGTAGAAATCCTTGAAAAACTCACCGCCATCCCGGTCACGGCCTGGACCTACAAAGCCGATCCGAATGGACGCCGCTACATTGGCCCTGTCGCGCAGGATTTCCACGACGCCTTCGGTCTTGGCGACGACCTGACGATCAACACCCTCGACGCCGATGGCGTTGCCTTCGCCGCGATCCAGGGCTTGCACCAGATCGTGCAGGAACGTGATGCCGAAATCGAGGCCTTGCGCGAGGCCAACCAGCGCATGGCGAACGAGCTGGAGGCGATCAAGCGGCATCTGGGGATGTGAGGGGGGCGCGGGGTTCGGGATGCGGGTTTCGGGATGCGGGATACGGGTTTCGGGATGCGGGATGCGAGCCCATAGCAAACCACAGACTCCCGGACGGCCCACGACGCCGTTGGCGTGGCAAGCCGAAGGACCATTCTACGCAAGCAGGTGCATCGGTGACTGAACACCAGCCACCGGCCCCCCTGACACCTCTTCTACCCGATTTCCAGCACCCGAACGCAATTCGGATGCATAGGTTCCAGCCAGGCTCTCTCCGCCGTTGCCTGGTCCATGAATGCCCTTCTTGATGTAATTAAAACGTTTCTATTCGAAGCTTTTTGAAATCGGCGCGCCGGTGGCAACATGCAAGTTCAAGTCTGAGTTGATGAGCAATTTGTGGCCCCTGTATTTTCCGAATATTCCTTTGACAATCTGTGTTCGGCTCGGGTATAAGTCCGACTTGTTGCGAGAACTCTGGACGTTAGTTGTTTGGCAAGCTTTTGGCCGGCAGCGAGTGGTGTTCTCAGCGTAAGTTCGCTTAAACCGTAACCAGGAGGAAGAAGCATGAAAGCGAGAATCGTAACCGCAGCATGCGTGATGGGACTGGTAGGACTCTTCATTGGAGGCACAACCCAGGCGTCTGTGATCAACGGTGGATTTGAAATAACTTCGGGCGCCTATACGACCGGCGCGTTGGGCTGGAACGACTTCAGTGGGGCCCCTGCAAACACAGTAGCTTCGGCGTTGCGTACCACAGATGATCCCTTCGATGGGGTGGCCGAGTTGACCCTGTCATATCGCGTGTTAGAAGAACCGGGCGGCGGTCCGGCCGTCATCGCCCAGTCAGACATCTTTGCCGGGGCGGTGCCAGGCGAGATGATCTTGACCTTCCAGGCCAAGAGCGTGGTGTCAGGTTTTGAGAACAATCAGGTGCAGGTGCAATGGTTCGATGTCGGCAATGTGTTTCTCGGCGCAACCGGCTTCGACAGCTATAATCCAACCTTGACCACCTCGTATTCCCCACAGCAGTTCACCTACACGGCTCCGGCAGGTACGGCAGGGGCTATGGTCCAGTTCCTCATGGCGGGAAGCGCAGCACCTGGCGATACGGCAACCGTCCGGATTGACAATGTCACCCTGATCCCCGAGCCATCGACGTTTGCTCTGGCTGGCGCGGGGTTGATCGGTCTTCTTCGTTTCCGCAGGCGCAAGGCCTGAGTCGAGGTGCGGCAAGATTTGGAGGGGACAACCCTCCAGTGAAAGCAGGGGCTGTGCATTCGCGCAGCCCCTGCTTCTTTTATATGAAGATTTCGGACAACGCGTACATGTCGTGCTAATCTGAATGGCACTGGAATGAGATTGCGACTCAGCGAGCCTGCCCCGGCTCCGAGGACGTCAGGGACGCTTCGGCTTGGTTCCCGACGCAGAACATCTGCCGAAACCGTTTATGGGTGATTGTCCTGCCTGCATCCGGCAAGCTGCCTCTCCCGCAGTTGCGGCATCGTTGTCCCCGCACCAAGGTGGCTCCATCTCCTTGCGCGAACCGCTGGCCGTGAATGGTTCCCTGCCGTCGCCTTCGGCGATTGCGGTCAAGAGTGCGTCCGCTCCACCACATAATCGGCTGTATTCACGCCCGGAGCGGCTCGGCTTCCCGAGCCGGAAAGCCAGCCTCAAGCGCTGTTTTCTCACACGATCATTTGCGGTTGGGGACCTGACGGCTGAAGCCGCCGCGGAGGCTTCCGGCTGAAGCCGGGACTCTGGCCTTCGCGCTTCGTCGCTACCCTTGATTGGCTTGCTTGAGTCTATAAGAGAGTCACCTGCACGGGGCGGTCTGGATACGGAAGGAGCGGGGTTGCTCGGTGACGGGCGAGTGGGCCGATTCCTCCGCGCCGGTGCCGGGTATGGCGTCGAGCCACGGGAACCAGGCTTCGAAGTCGGTGGTGTACCACAACGAGTAGAATCGGTCCGGACGTGTCATCCAGTACATCGCCATTTCGTCCACCTCCCGGTCGACGGCGTGGAAGCGGAGCAGGGAAAGGGGATCGTTCGGGTCGGTGCCGGCAAGATACTCGTCGAAATCGCTCATGCCGTCTTCGTCGGCATCGAGGGTGCCGTCGCGGGCCAGTGTGTTGAAGTGAAAGCGTTCCCACGCGTCGGGCATGCCGTCGCCGTCGCCATCGAATGGATCGTTGTGGTTCGGGCCGAGCACGACATCGCACCAGGTCACCGGCAGGTTCCATCCGGCGCCCAGGAGCCAGTGGGCATCGTCGCCAACAAAGTTGCGATGATAGTGGGCCACGTCCATGCCGATGGTCTGCCCTTCATAGCCATCGAGCAGATCGAGCGGGATTCTGAACTCGGCGAACCAACGGCCGTCGTGCTGGTCGACAAAGGCATCGAAGAGGATCGCTCCAGGATCGGGCTGGAAGAAGAGGCCGTCGCCGACGTCCTGCCCCAGCATGCCGCTCATCGAGACGCGCAGCCGGAAGGTATCGGGCTGGGCGCCGCCGGGATGGCGGTTGTGGAACGGGTCGAACACAATGCCGACCCACTGCTCTGGGTTAGTGCCGATCGGCATGCCGGCAATGCCCACATAGAGGAAGTCGCCGTGACGGACCGTGCGGACGGTGGCCGCCTCGCCGCCGGCATAGCGGAGCAGGAGCGGATGACGGTCGGCTTCGTACGCTGCGTCGTTGGGGCGCCCGGTTAGCAATGGCGCGGTGGCAGCGGTTTCGATGTGTTTCGGTTCCACTTCCACGATGGCGGTGGTGGAGCCGATGGTGAGATCGCTATCGTAGGCGTCGAGCTGCACCACGTAGGTACCCGGCGGCAGGCGGCTCACGTGGAACTCGCTGCCTGTGCCGCTCAACGAGATGCGGCCAAAGATATACCAGAAGAGGCTGTCGTCCGGAATGGGGCCGTCCTCGCGGTCGTGCGCCAGGCCGCGCAGGAAGAGGTCGTCGCCCGCGCCGATGACGATATGGTCGCCGATGCAGTCGCGGCCATGCTTTGTCTCGAAGAAGATCTCGGGGCGGGGCAGATTGTTGGGAACAGAGAAGGCGGGCGAGATGGCTGATCCAGTGCGGATGCCGTCGGTGGCAATGACCTGCACGCGGCACGCCGCGCCGCCGGGGAGTTCGGAGATATCGTATTCGACTTGTGTGAGGAGGGTGTCGATCAGGAACATCTCCCACGTGACGCCGTCATCGTTGGAATAGCGCAGGCTGTAGCGGAGGGGCGCACCGTGGCCGCTGGTTCCCTGCCAGACGACGGAGAGGGTGTCGGTGACGGTGATCGGGGCGTCAGGGCTGAGGATTTCGACGATGGGCGGGTCGCCCGCGCCGACAAGGGATGCGCGTACTTCGGTGGGGTCGGACCATGGAAAGATTTCGATGCCGACGATGTCCGGGTCCTGCTCGTACAGGGCGACGATGGTCCAGGCGCCCTCTTCATCGTCTTCGATTTCGAACACGATAGCGGGACCGGTGCCGATGATGCCGCCATGCTCGTTCAGAAGCCGGAAGCCGAGCAGGCTGCTTTCGCCCCCCGCGCTCAGAGAGGCCTCGGCGGCGCAGGCGGCGTCGTTGTCGAGCAACTGAATGGGGTACATCAACTCGATTTCGCCGTCGGCACCCATATCCCCGACAAGCAGGACATGGTTGGTGGTGATGAAGCAGGGGCTGGGGCTGGCGCCCATTGCCGGGCCGGCAACGGGTACATCGTCCAGCTTGTCCAGAATGGCGTTCCATGTGTAGTCGGAGGTCCAGCGCAGAAGTGGTATCCCGTGCGCATAGGACATCAGATCCCCGGCCCTTTCACTGATAACTGGGCTCTGCGAGCGAGCGTGCCAGCCAAGATGCGCATGGTTGCCTGCGGTGAAGGAACAGCCGTGCGGGTAGTTCGGATCGATCCCGGGCGGGGAGCCTACCGGGCAGTCGACGTGTTTGCGTCCATAGGTGTGGCCGATTTCGTGGGCAAAAGTAACGGCCCCGCGCGGTTCATTGATTGTAGACGTAAGTATGACTTCGTCTCCGATGCGGATATTCTGGCGACGCATGTCGAGATTAGAAATGCTATTGTGATTTGCGCCCGCCATGCCATTGGCGGCTCTGCCATTGAAAACGTGAAACAAACATGCCCGGTCGACGATGGCATTGGCTTGTCTGCAAATGAGCGGTTCCCGCCCGAAGACGCGCAGAGTCCAAAGCCGGGTGAGAATCTTGTGGAAGTCCCGACTGCTCGTCATCTGGTAGGGCCCTGTACTGGCTGGGAATTTCCATTCTTGCATCGGTCTGCCACCCGGCCAGAAGGTCCAGAGTCCACTGCTCGGAAGGAGATCGCGGGCGAGTTCGAAGTAGGGTTGATATTCACGGCGGTAATCCGAGATCGTGCCGTTTTCCGTTTCGAGCGGATGGATCACCACGCAGATCGGGGCTTTGGGCAGAAACTCCACGACACGTTCAAACGCGTTGTTTGTGTAGTCGATTTCGTTGAAGTAGCGACTGGCATTGATGGTGCCCCGCAACCGGATCTGCCCGGCCTGCACCCAACTCTGGGGAAGGCGGAACTGGAACGAACTCTCCGCTTCCGTGCGGGTAGGGGGAGAATTGGTGATGCGTGCGATTCCCTCGTTCATAGCCCGCAACGGTGAGCCGGGCAACGGCGTGCCGTTGAGTTGCTCTCCGTACAAGAGGCCCATGCCGGAACTGGGAAGACTGGTGACACCCTGATTGCTCTCGGCAATGCGCGTGAACATACGCACATGGGTCGGTTTGTTCATGACCAGCGGCACGGTGTGGTCTGGATCCTGCACGGCCTGAACCACCTCAATGGCTTCGACGGCGAGGTCGAGGACGACGGGGGCGCTATTGATATGCAGGCGGCGGATGCTGCTGTAGTCGTGCCGCCAATAGATGTAGTCTCCCAGATGCAGAAGGTTAATCGGGCCGCCGGCGCCCTGGGGGACATTGCCGGTAATGGGCACGGCAGGGCCGCCTGCAAGCGGTTGGCGCATAAGAGGGCCTGCACCCGATCGTAGTTCGTGCCAGAAGAGGGAATCCTCGTTGGCCGTCATGTCGAAGACCTGCGGAAACCCTGTGCCGGAAATGGTGTGATGCAGCAAGTTCACGAGCGGAAGGTCGATATGGAAGGAGCGAATCTGAATGGCGTTTCCCGCCGCGCGCTGGGCGAAGAAGATGAAGTCCCCGACGCGGTGCATGCTTTCGACATTGGTGTAGAGGGTCGAAGCGGCCCACTGAGATCCGAACGGCGGAATGGTCACCCAGGTGTGGCGCACGATCTGGCCCATGAAATTGAGATGCAGGAACTGCTCCGGATGGATCGGAATCAAAGCGAAAACGCCGCCGGAATTGACCAGGTGCTCGCGCGGACCGCCGGCCCTTGCAACGCGGTAGATGTTGCCCGACGACAGCAGTTCTCCGAACGTCTCGGACCAGTAGACGTACTCCTGATCGGTGGCCACCAGGACCAGTGGCGCATTGGTGAGGGCCATGGGGGCCAGGTTTTCCGGATCTGTGGCGCGTCGCCTGACGATGTGCCCGTTGGCCGCTGCCCAGTAGAATTCGCGGTCACGGACGAGGTTTGCAGATACGGTCCGCCATGGGTTATCGCAGGCGACTTCCCAATGCCAGAAATCGTTGTAGCCTGGGTTCCAAACGGAGTGCAGGTGCGTAGGGAAGGACGATCCGCCGTCGCAGCGACGCACGCGCACAAGCTGAAATTGGCCCATTCGCGTGAGGTAGGAACCTCCCGGAGTGACGAACTCGCCCGGTGTCTGCGCGTAAGCAGGCTGGGGGAGAAGCGACGATCCGACGAACAGCGTCAGGACCAGAAGGAGACGACCAAACCCGTAGCGATATCGACCCGTCGAATGTGGAACCTTCATCACGCACCCCCCAGTGAAGTACTGCGCTCCTAATTGCCGGATTGGTATATCTTATTGGGGCGATAGTCAAGAGCACGGAGTGAATAGCGGCCCAAGACTTGCCGTGTTCGTCTTTCCTGTAGTTGGCGTTGCCAGCAATTCTCAGGATGGCCCGAAACGGGTCCTTCGGGCCTGCTGAAGCAGGTACTACGAACGGTTTTACGCCGGGTTTTAGCCCGTTTGTAGTCCCGCCTTTAGGCGGCAAGGGCCATAATGAGAATTGCTGTGGCGTTGCCCCAATCAGGAGTGAGGACGCCTTCTGACGCGGGGCCACATCGTAGCGGGTGTGCTGATTCATTCAAGCCGTGCCGTGGCCTTCTGCGATCCATCGCTGTGCACTATTGCATGGTGAAGGACGGGGCTGTTATCCGTTGAGTTCCCGGGGGTTCAAGAACCCCCGGAAAAAGCGCTTTCAAGAAAGCGCACTCCACATTTTGGAGCGCGGGTTCTGGAACCCGCTTTCTT
>SLOV01000041.1 GCA_007132345.1 Kiritimatiellia bacterium | reverse complement strand
GGAAGAGGGTCGGGCCTTCAGGCGCATTTGCATCGTATCGCTCGACCAGATAACCTTCCACCGTGTCGCCGATTTCGGCGAAATAGGTACGGTCGCTCGTCAACATATTCAACTGGAACGTGGGGCGCTCCGGGTCGAGGAAGGAGGCCGCCTGGAAGACCATGTTGAAGGGGCTCGCGCGGCTGCGCGCCACGCGAATGCGCGGCGGCGGATAGCTGGTCGGATCCGTTGGATCCGTGCCCGCGAGGTACTCTTCGAGATTCGTAAACCCGTCACCGTCGAAGTCCTCGTGAGCGACCGCGGCCGTTGGGCCGCCGAAATACTTCTCTTCCCACCAGTCGGGAAGTCCGTCGCCGTCTGTGTCGATCCCGATTTCTATTTCTCCCGCATCCGGCTGGTGCACGCCGCAAAAGGGACACTCCCGAGCATCAAAAGGAATGGGTTTCGCGCAGTCCGGGTTTATGCAGGTCACCCGTGTCTCGCTCACCAGGAGGCCCTTCCCATCGACGGCCGCCTGGCGGGGCCTCTCGAGTGCGGCCGCGGATTCCTCGAACGCCTCCATCTCCACCGCCGCCATCGTCGGGCCGACCATTGGGGTAAAGGTAGCATCGTCCTGCAATCGGCCACGCTGCTGTTGAACGTTGACCAGCAGGAAGGCAACCGACACCGCCAGCACAAGGACCGCCAGCGTGACAGCCAATTGGTCGTAACGATGCTTGAGCCAGGAAACCGCGGGAGCGTCAGCCATCAGTCGGTCCCCCCTGCTGCCTGTTCCACAGCCTCATCAGGGTCAGGCAGTTGAAAACGATAGACGTCCAGCGCCAACTCCACGGTTACGATTTCTTCACCTGCCACGATACGCTCGCGGTGTGGAACCGGCCCCGGCGGCGGATCCGTTGCGCCAGCCGGCCGCGCCGGCGCATCCGTCCGTGTCGTCGCAATCTCCACAGCGTCGGTTTCGATATTGACATCGCTGATCACAATAAACGTCCTATCCGCGGCAAACGCGTTGAGCACTCTCCAGACGGCGGCGGGCTCACAGCGAAATTTCACGTAGACGCGTTCGGGGCTGAACAGCCCGACTTCTTCCTCCAGCTCCTCCACCGGCATTGCCCTCATCCCCATGCGATCCACCTCGTCGACCTGCGCCGCCCGACGCCGCCCGGTGGCCCGCCGATCTTCTACGCCCGTTCCCGGTGTCTCGAACGTGGTCCGCCGCACCTCTTCCAATTCGGCAATCCCACTGCTGAAAAGGACCGAGCAGACATGCTCGATGACTTGAAGCTGCACCGTCAGACGTCCGATCTCGTTCGTGGCCGAAGCCGGAACACCGTCGGCAACATACCGCCCGAACCCAAACGTTTCGCCCGACTTGAGTTCCACCTGATGCTGCCGTGCCGCGCTGCGCAAGCGCCTCAGTGCAGGGCCGAGCGGAAACGCGGCCGGCTCCACGTTGAGGGGCTCGAATTGGTTCTGGCTCATGGAAGTCACCAGAGAATCCCGGAACGTACGCAACTGCTGCAAATTCTCTGTGGCAATCGCAACGTTATCGCGGGACGGAAACGGCTGTGCCCGCTGCAGCCGCTCGATGGAGGACTGCGCGCTCTCAAGTCGGGTCCTTGCGTCGGCAAACGTGGAGCGAGCGCGAAACGTCAGAACACCCAGCCCTATCGCCAGCACACCCAATAGACCGCCGGCGATCCAGAGCCCCTGATATTGCTTGACTTGAACCTTCACAATGACGACTCCAGAACCAGTTCGATATCGAACTCACGCATGACAGGCCCGGGCGGCGGCTGACGACGGATCTGTGTGTTGTCGGAAAAGAGGGGCGAGGCGCGCAGCGTATCTCGAAACCGGATCACGGCCGTGTCGCTGGCAACCTGGTCCACCCACGCCATGCCCGAGATCAACAGACGAACTTCGGGCGGCGGCCCTTCGTCCATCCCCGTCATGCCGGGCGCAATATCCGTGCGGGCCTGCTGTGCCGGCGCGGGCAGCCGCTCGATGCGGCGAATCCACATGCCATCGGGGAGCAGCCGACGCAGCTCTTCCAGTACATCCAGCCATGCCGCACGGCGCGGACCCAGGTCAAGCAGCGACTCGACATCCCCTTCGATCGCCGTTATCTCCTGCCCGATCCGCGAGAGCTGCCGTTGAAGGCCATCCAGTGCCTGGGCCTCCCGGTTCACTTTCTCGAAGCGCTGCTCCGCCAGCCCAGCCATCTGCCGATAGAAGCCCCACCACACGGCCAGGGTCAGCACCACACCTGCGCCCGCGGCAATCAAGAGCGGCTGCCGCTGTCGAAAGGCCTTCTGCGCCTTGATGGTGTCGGGCATCAGGTTGATTTCGATGGGACAGGTCAACGTGTTGCGCAAAGCCAACCCAACCACCTGTCCCAAACGGCAAATGTTGGCGGTCGCCTCCTCCGTGTCCACCGAATCCCGAATCGGAACATTCTCGAACGGATTAAAATAGTCGACCTCGACCCCCAGCTTATCGCGGAAGAACCGGTCCGTTCCGGGAATCATGGAGGCGCCGCCGGTCAAGATGAGGCGGGCCGGCTTTGATCCGCCTTGCTGGCCGCGGTAGAAGCTGATGGAGCGGTTGATCTCGGCATGCATCCGCGTCATCACACTGCGACAGATTTTGGCAATGGCCTCCGTTGTCTGGTCGCCTTTGCTCTTGTAGACGCCACCCAGCGCGACATAGGCGCGCTCGATCTTCATCTGCTCCGCCTGATCGAAGCTCACCTCGAACTCGCGCGCGATCTGCTGGGTGATCGTATTCCCCGCCACCGGCAGGCTCCGAATAAACACCCGGCCCGCCTCCATGAATACCAGGTCCGTCGAGCGCCCGCCCGCATCCACGACCAGTGTGCAATCGTGCGTTTCCGGCTGGTTGAATCGCGCCGCGTTATAGAGCGCCATGGGCGCTACATCGACCAACTCCGGCGAAAGTCCAGCCGACGCCACCGCCCGCGTCAGGACCTCGACGATATCGCCCTTGATCGCCGCCAGCATCACGTCGAGCTCCTCCTCGCTCGATCCGATCAACTGGTAATCCCACACAACCTCATCGATGGGGAACGGTACGTTCTGCTGCGCCTCGTAGGCCACAATCTGCGCAATCTTGTCCTTGTCGACGGGTGGCAGCTTTACGAATCGCGAGAAGACGTTCTGCCCGGAAACACAAATGACAGCGGGCCCCGGACGAATCCCGCGCTCCCGCAAAATGGATTGAATCGTTGTGGTGATGTACTGGCCGCGCAGATGCTCGTCCTCGCTCGCCAGGCCCAGGGCCTCAACCGCGAAATTGACGAGTTCCACCGTGCCGCCCTTGCCGGGGGCAAACTCCGCAAGCTTGATGGCATGGTTGCCAATATCTACCGCGAGAATGCGATCTTTCGCCAGCATGTCTTGTTTCCGAAACGGCTTCGTTCGCTCCCCTGTGTTATCTATCGTGCCGTCGCGCTGGATTTGATCGCCTCGTAGCGATCGTAGGCAATCAGGGCGAAGGGCGTTTCCAAACGATTCAACAACAGCCCCTCCACCGGCGGCAACTCCTCCCACCAACGGGTGCGCGATTCGGGTTCCGTCGCCGTATCCATCACAACGCCACCGCTGCTCGCGGTTACGGCAATCCGCTCAATCGAGCCGAACCGCTCGATGGTGCGAGGATGAATGAACATGACGCTATAGTTCCGGCGCCCTCGGGGGACATTGACGTTGGTGACCTGCCCACGCAAGAGCCGAAAGGCCGAGCGCGGATCGCCGGGACGCGCCAAGTCGTCGTTACGCAGCAACACGTGATAGGTGAAGGTCACCTCATCCAGCCAATCCGGCGTCGACTGGTACTCGACCTCGATTCGAAACCACTCGCGCACCTCTTCGCGCACATTGATCTGAGAGCGTTGGTTATAGATCGGCGTCCGGGTGCGGCTCGCGTCGATCCGGCGGATATTCAGCGAATCCCGCGATACGCCCGAGGGGGCCTGCCCCACAACCTGCCGTGCCCCAGCCAGGGCCAACAGAACCGCGACACTCAGTCCCAGTGCCAATCTTTTCCGGTTCATCACGTCCTCCACATTCCATGGCTCGTGTGCGCGGCGTGCAGATGGAAGCACACACTCTCAACAATGTGGCCAGCATAAGCGCCCCCGAAAACCCGGTCAAACCTTTCCTTCGCGTTCCCTCATATATCGATGCACCGCTTGCGGCGAAACCCCCAACAGCCGCGCCGCGGCACTCTGGCTGCCGTTCGCCATGCCCAGGGCCTGATCGAAAAGACGCCGTCGTGCCTCGTCCAGAAAGGCATCGATTCGGAACCCCTCATGCGGCGTTGGCCAGTCCGGTCGCGGTGCGCTCCGTGGCGAACGCAGCGCCGCCGCAAACGCGTCTGGCCCCAACTCGGCCTCGGAACTGAGCAGCGCCGTGCGCCCGATCGTATTCTGCAAATCGCGCACATTGCCCTCCCACCCCTGCGCGCAGAGCCAGGCAAGCCCCTCCGCCGTAATCCGACGCGGCGCCCTCAGCGAACCGTTCATCTGTTTCAGCACCCCCGCCGCCAACAGCGGGACATCCGCCAACCGCTCCCGCAAAGGCGGAACGTCGACGAGCCCGAACGACAACCGATAATACAGGTCCTCACGAAAGCGGCCCTGCCCGATCGCATCCATCAGGTGGCAGTTCGTCGCCGAAAGAATGCGAACATCCACGCGCCCCCCGCCCCGCGCCCCGATCGGCTCGACCACGCCATCCTCCAGTACCTTTAATAACTGCGGCTGAAGCTCCAACGGCATCTCCCCGATCTCGTCCAGAAACAGCGTCCCACCATCCGCCATCTCGAACTTGCCTGCCTGGTCCCGGTCCGCCCCCGTGAAAGCGCCTCTCCGATGCCCGAAAAGTACGCTGCCAATCAACGTCGGCGGTAGTGCCCCGCAATTCACCGCGACGAACGGGCCGTCCGGACACGGACCGACCCGATGGATAAAACGCGCCAACATCCCTTTGCCCGTTCCCGTCTCGCCTTGAATCAGCACCGGCACACGATGCGGCGCCAGGGCTGAGGCGGTTTCTACGGCATGCAGCCAGGCAGGGTGCTCCCCAACCAGACCCAACTCGCTCAGCGCCCGGCGAATCCGGCGCGACTCCGCCGCATCCGATGTGCGGGCCGGCTCCGCTTCGTAGACGGCTGTAGCCCGCTCACGCACCGTCCAGCCGCCGTCGCGCCGAGGCGGCGGACGGAACCACACCAGTTCAGGCGCCAACCCCGCACCCGCCGCGGGCGTCACCTCCAGAATCGTCGTCACGAACTCCCCGCTCTCGGCGGCCAGGAGCCAGGCCGCATGCCAGTGCGGCAAGCCCGAGGGCGCCAGGACCGCCCAACGCGCCGGCTGTGCCAGCATTGCGCGCTGCTCCGCACGCCACGAACGTAACGCGGAAATCCATGCACCCACCGCCGAATGCGATGCACACACGATCTCATGGACCTCGACCGAAACCTCCGGACGATGCTCCCGCACGGCCGCCTCGATAAACGCCGCCGCCGGCAGACCATCCATCGGCGCCAGCAGCGCCAGCCGCTTCCATTCGCCCGCATCCAGGGCGAGGAGAATCGGCCCCGCCACCTCTCCGCTGCCCACCAGCGCGGGGCCGAAAGGGTCCATCGGCGAGATTGTTGCAATCAACCCATCCACAACACCGGAGGGTAACCCGCTTCGCCCCTACTGGCGAGGCGAAACCGGCAATCGAAAAGGAATTTCTACTCGTACTTCCGGCCTGTCTGTGGCATCGTCAGACTCATGTCGACGGCGCCTCATTCTTTACATCGCACCGGCCTCCGCTTCGGCCTCGCCTGCCTGCTCGCTTGCTCCGGCTGCGCCTCTCTGCAACAACAGGCCACGCGCGGCATCGCCGACCTGCTGACCGGCGATGAAGTGGCCCGCGTCTTTCTCAGCGAAGACGACCCCGAACTCGTGCGCGCCTCCCTCCCTTTCGCGCTCAAGACCAACGAAATCCTCCTGCAAAGAGATCCGGATAACCTTGCGCTCCGCCTCGCCCTCGCGCGGGGATATGGCGCCTACGCCTTTCTCTTCGCCGACGCCGAGGCGCGGCGTCTCCGCGAGATCGATTATGCCCAAAGCCAGGCCCAGCAGGCGCGCGCCGCCCGCCTCTACCTGCGCGCCCGCGACCACGCGATGCACGCCCTCGAACAGCGGCACCCCGGCCTTCCTCCCAAGTTACGGTCCGACCCCCATCGCGCCCTCCGGGCCATCGGCACCGAAGACGCTTCCCTTGTCTACTGGGCGGCCGCCCCCTGGGCGGCCGCCATTCGCAATTCGCCGCAGCAAATGGAGCGCCTCGCCGAACTGCCCACCGTCGAGGCCATGATGCGCAGGCTCCTCGAAGTCGCGCCCGACTATGACCAGGGCGCCGTGCACGAATTCTTCATCCGGTTCGAAGGGGGCCGCAGCCCGGCCATGGGCGGCAGCCCCGACCGCGCCCGCCATCACTTCGCCGAAGCCGTCCGCCTCTCCGAAGGCCGGCGCCCCGGCCCCTACCTTGCGATCGCCGAAACCGTCGCCGTCCAGGAACAGGATGCCGACGCCTTTATCGACCTTCTCCAGCAGGCCCTCGCGATTGACATCCAACAGGTCCCGGAG
The DNA here is from genome assembly GCA_007132345.1 of Kiritimatiellia bacterium. Taxonomy (GTDB): domain Bacteria; phylum Verrucomicrobiota; class Kiritimatiellia; order SLOV01; family SLOV01; genus SLOV01. Next base: position 3,608 of record SLOV01000041.1, on the reverse strand, counting down.
GAACGTCTCCTGAATCTGCATCATCAGAACATCGCACGCCAGCTTCTCACCCAGATCGACCACTACTTCCTGCTCGAGGAGGAAATCGACCCATGATCCAACGCCTGCTCCCCAGCCTCCTGCTTGCCTCGCTGCTCGCCGCACCCGGCCTCGCCTCCGCGCAGACCCTCAAACTCGGCACCGTCGTTCCCGAAGGCTCGCCCTGGCACCAGGCCATTCTCGAAATCGATGCCGCCTGGCGCCGCATCTCCAACGGCCGCGTCCAACTCCGCGTGTACCCCGGCGGCGTCGCGGGCGACGAGGCCGATATGCTCCGCAAGATCCGCATCGGCCAACTCCACGCCGCCGCCCTCACCAGCGCCGGACTCGTCAGTATCGTCCCCGACATCGAAGCACTCAGCTTCCCGCTCGCGATTCGAACCGATGCCGAACTCGACCGGGTCATCGAAAAGGTCAGCCCCGTCTGGGAGCGGCAACTCGAAGAAAGAGGCTTCAAGGTCCTCACCTGGAGCAATGCCGGCTGGGTTCACTTCTTTGCCAGGGAGCCGGTCGCCTCCGCCGACGATTTACGCCGCCAACGCCTCTTCTTCTGGGGCTCCGACACGCAATACCTCGATCTGCTCAAGCAGCTCGGCTACAACCCCGTTCCCCTCGCCGTCACCGATCTGCTACCTTCTCTCCAGACCGGCCTGGTGAATGCCTTCGCCGCCCCGCCCAGCGCCGCCCTCGCCTTCCAGTGGTTCGGACTTGCAAAGAATATGACCGACCTCCCTTGGGCGCCGCTGCCCAGCGTCACCGTCATCAGCATGCGCCAGTGGAACCGGCTCCCCGCCGACCTGCGCCCTGAACTCGAAGAGGCCGCCCGCGAAGTCGGGCGCTCCCTCCGCGAACGCACACGCCGCCTCGACCAGGAAGCCGTCGCCGCCATGCAGGAATATGGGCTGGAGGTCGTTCCCGTTTCCGACAAAGCGACAGCGGAGTGGCGCGCCATTGTCGAGGAACACGGCGTGCCCGCTTTCGTCGGGCGCCGCTTCTCTCGTGAGATCTTCGATCAGGTCCAATCCGTCCTCCAGGAATTCCGAGACGGCACCGATGACGAAACCCTCTGAATCCGCCCCGCCAGGCGCCCCAGACCCCACCCCGCCATCCGGCAAACGCCGCCTTCTCCGGCATACCGCCTACCTGCCCCTTGTCCTCATGCTGGCCGCAATGCCGGCCATTCCCGCCTTCGAATTCCTCGGCCGCCGCTTCTTCGGCACCGGCATCTCCGGGGCGAACGACTACCTCCAACACCTCACGCTCTGGATCGCCTTCGTCGGCGCCATCTTCACCGGCTTCGCCGGCGAGCACCTCCAGATGGAAGTGCTGCGCACCGCACTCCCGGAGCGGATGCGCCTCTGGATCGACATCCTCATCGGCGCCATCTCCACCGTCGTCTGCCTCGCCCTGGCAGGGGCCAGTCTTCAACTTGTTGTCTCCGAGGCCCCGCCCCTGCCGGAGCCCCTGCTCCGCTGGCTGCCCAGCTTCATCGTCGACTGGCTCGAACCTTTCGGCCTCACCCATTTCGGGAGCCTCACCCTCGTTGCCGGCTGGATGCCCGTCTGGATCGCGGAGTCTGTCATGCCGGTCGGCTTCCTCCTGCTCGCCGTCGCCTTCCTCTGGCGTGTCGGCCCTGGGTTTGCCCCGCGCGCCGCCGCCGCGGTTGCGGCCGTAGTCTTCTTGACCCTCCTGCTGCTCGTACCGCACTGGGGGCCGGGCCTCCGCTGGCCGCTCCTGACCGGCCTTCTCCTCACGCTGCCGCTCGGAACGCCCATCTTCATCCTGCTCGGGGGCGCCGCGCTCATCCTCTTCTGGGGCGAAGGCGTCACCGCCGCGGCCATCCCTGCCGAGACCTACCGGATCGTCACCTCGCCCGTCTTCCCCACCATCCCCCTCTTCACACTCTGCGGCTTCCTCCTTTCCGAAAGCCATGCAGATCGTCGCCTCGTTCGCCTCTTCCGCGCCTGGTTCGGTTGGCTGCCCGGTGGCACCGCCGTGGCCATCACCCTGCTCTGCGCCTTCGTCACCACCTTCACCGGCGCCTCGGGCGTCACCATTCTTGCGCTCGGCGGCCTCCTCCTGCCCGTATTGCTCCAGAACGGTTACGAAGAACGCTTCTCCGTCGGCCTGCTCACCGCCACCGGCAGCATCGGCCTGCTCTTCCCACCCAGCCTCGTCGTCATCCTCTACGCCGTCATCGCCCAGGTTCCCGTTCCGGATATGTTCATCGCCGGCATCCTGCCGGGCCTGCTGCTCGTCGGCGCCGTCTCCCTTTATTGCATTGCGGTTGCGGCACGCTCCCCCGCTCTCGAACGAGCCCGGTTCGAACCCCGCGAAGCCGCGCGCGCGCTCTGGGCCGCGAAATGGGAACTCGCCATCCCGCCCCTCATCCTTGTTCTCCTCTTCGGCGGCATCTGCACCCTGGTCGAAGCCGCCGCCCTCACCGTCCTCTACACCTTTCTTGCGGAAACCCTCATCCACCGCGATCTCGGCCCGGCCCAACTCCTCGCCCTGCTTCGCCGCTGCGGACGGCTACTGGGCGGACTGCTCATCATCCTCGGCGTGGCCATGGGTCTCACGAGCTACCTCGTCGATGCCGAAGTCCCGGCAATCGCCGCGCAGTGGGCCGAGGCGCACATCCATTCCCGCTGGATGTTCCTTCTCTTCCTCAACCTCGTCCTCATCGCGGTCGGCTGTCTCATGGACATCTTCTCCGCACTGATCGTCGTCGTGCCCATCCTCCTGCCCGTTGCCGCCGTCTTCGAGGTCGACCCCATCCATCTCGGCGTCATCTTCATGGTCAACCTCGAACTCGGCTACCTCACGCCGCCGGTCGGCATGAATCTCTTCCTCGCCTCCTTCCGGTTCAAGCGCCCGCTCCCCCGTCTCTACCGCGATGCGCTCCCCTTCCTGCTCATCCGTCTCATTGTTGTCCTTCTCGTCACCTTCCTATCCGCTCTCTCCCTCGCGCCCGTCCGCTTCCTACGTTGACGCAACAAAATGCGCGCCTCCCAAGAAACGGAGGACGGTCATGTCGCGCAGCGACTGCCCGTCACGCAAAGCCCATCAGCAGCGCCTCCCTCAGCACACAGCCCAAGGTGCCGGACGCCATCGGCAACTGCGCCAAATACCGCAATCGATTCCCGCGATCGCCCCAACAAAGTGCGCGCCTCCCAAGAAGCGGAGGACGGTCATGTCGCGCAGCGACTGCCCGTCACACAGAGCCCACCAGCAGCGCCGCCCTCAGCACACAGCCCAAGGTGCCGGACGCCATCGGCAACTGCGCCGAATACCGCAATCGATTCGCGCCATCGCCCCAACAAAGTGCGCGCCTCCCAAGTAACGGAGGACGGTCATGTCGCGCAGCGACTGCCCGTCACGCAGAGCCCACCAGCAGCGCCTCCCTGAGCCCAAAGTGCCGGACGCGGAAGCGCGTCCGCTCCGTCGGCAACTGCGCCGAATACCGCAATTGATTCCCGCCATCGCCCCAACAAAGTGCGCGCCTCCCAAGTAACGGAGGACGGTCATGTCGCGCAGCGACTGCCCGTCACGCAGAGCCCACCAGCAGC
>SLOV01000247.1 GCA_007132345.1 Kiritimatiellia bacterium | reverse complement strand
GCTGGTTCGGCCATGGATCGCTCCCCGAGCTGGGGCGCAACTCGCGCAATCTGGTCCGGCCCGTGCGCGAGTACATCTTCAACAGCACCCGCCGCTGGATGGACCCGGACGGTGACGGCGACCCCAGCGACGGGATCGACGGCTGGCGCCTCGACGTGGCGTTCTGCGTACCGATCGGGTTCTGGCGCGAATGGCGGCGTTGCGTGAAATCCATCAATCCCGAGGCCTACATCACCGCCGAAATCATGCAGGCAGCGCCGCAATACCTCCAAGGCGACACCTTCGACGCGGTGATGAATTATGCCTGGCTATATCCCACCGTCGGCTTCTTCGTTCCCTCCGCCGCGCCGTTGCCCGCGCCGGAGTTTCAGCGCCGCGTCGACAAGGTCCGCGCCGCCTATCCGCGCAAGGCCAATTACGTGATGCAGAACCTGCTCGATTCCCATGACGCGGGCCGCATCGCATCCATCATCGAGAACGGCAGTCGCTGCGACACATGGGACGCCTATTTCCATATCTCTAATGTGCGGAAGAATCCCGACTATCTGGTTGGCAAGCCTGCCGAGCGCAGCTACGAGATTCTCCGCCAACTCCTGGTCTTTCAGATGACCTACGTAGGCGCCCCAATGATCTACTACGGCACCGAGGTCGGCATGTGGGGCGGCAACGATCCCGACAACCGCCAGCCGATGCTCTGGGAAGATATCCGTTACGAGGCCGAGCGCCAACGGCCGCATGGGAAGGAGCCCGCCCGCCCGACACCGCGCGCCCCCGACAAGGAGCTGTTCGGCTTCGTGCGCAAGCTCATTGCCCTCCGCAAGAAACAGCCTGCGCTTCGACGCGGCCGTTTCCGGTGGGCACGATCAGGGCACGACCGATTGGTCGCCTTCTGGAGAAGCGGCGGGGGAGAGCGGTTCCTGCTGCTCTTCAATGCCGGCGACGAAGCGCTTGTCTATCCCCTGCGCAGTGCATTTCAGGATGCGTGGGATGGCCGTCGTCGATACCGCGACCGCGTCGAAATCCCGGCGCGCGGCTGGAAGATTCTGCGCCGGATTCCGTAATTCCTCTTACGGCCTGGCCTGCTGCAGGGAGGCGTGGTGCGTAGCCCGGTGCGAAGCCACCGTGGCGCGGTCAGCCACCAAAACGCCGTACCCATTCGACACCGTGCGTCCGGTCCAGAACGAGTTCAGTTCCGGGTTCAGATTGGTCGGCGCTTGCACCAACGCCCGGAACTCCGTTACGCCATTGCGCAGGAAGTTCCGTGTATCGACACGGACCGTGCGCGTCAACTGCTCGCCCGGCAGCAGCAGCACGGCATTGTGCGATGTAAAGAACTGCGGCATTGGGTCGTCGCGCATGAAATTGTCCCGCCGACCATTCGAATAGGTCCAAAGAAAGACCACGTCCGGGCGGCTCGGCACCCAGATCGCCTGATCGCTGCGGTTGCGCAGCAGCACCACGAACTCAACGGGTTCCCCGGCCACGACGGCGTCATGGACCGAATGAATACGGCACTCCAGCGCCTGGCCCTGTGCAGCTTGATGCTGCACCGGCCCAACCGTGGAAGGCACGTACTTTTCCGGGAGAGAGGCGCATCCCGCCAGAAGAGTTCCAGAAATTGCAATGAGGAGAGTTTGTCGATAGTTCATGGTTACGGCTCCGTTCGTTGTTCAGCCTCCCTCAAAAGCAGATCGAATGCCTTTTCAATGCGGAAACGGCACAAGAATTATCAATTTCTAATAATAGACGTTAGTCGCCGTGATTTCGGCGAGGGCGGCGGACCGCTTTCGGTGGGCCTTGGCTGGTTTTGTGGGGACATGATCTCAAATTAGCGAAAAAGACATCGCGATCTGGTGCTGCCTGGGGGTGGGTTGAGTTGTCAGGGGAGGGTTTCGGCCATTTGGCTGCGGAGCAGCTTTGGAGAATTGGGGGCAATGAATCTCCTTCACCCGCGACGTGAAGTCGCGGGGGTCGGCCACCGCATCCGCTTGCCATTGAGTATCCTCTTGCCAATCTCCTTCACCCGCGACGTGAAGTCGCGGGGGTCGGCCAACCCGCATCCCGCCTCCCGCATCCCGAATTCCATTGCCATTCCGGCGCGGCACAGGTCATCTTCGGTTCTCGAAGGCCAAGACGGACTACACGATGTCTCCTGTTCTCCTCTTCATATTCATCTGCCTGGTAGGTGGCGCGCTGAGCATTCTCATGGGGCGCCACTTTCCTGCGTGCCTCTTCCAGCCGCTGATTCGCGGCGTGCTCTACGTCGCCGGGGTGATGATGCTGCTCGTAGGGGTCTACGTGGGCGTCATGGCCCACCTTCACGGCGGGTTTTGAGCGGGAGAGACACATGCTGGACGACGATCGACAAAACGACCTCGACGCCGTGGTGCGGGCCTTGCATCTCGACGCGACCCGCCGCCACATCTTTCTCTGTTGCGACCAGACAAAGCCTGCCTGCTGTTCGAAAGAGGACGGGCTGGCTTCCTGGGCCTTTCTCAAAAGACGCTTGGACGAACTCGGCCTTTCCGGGCCGGGCGGCATCCAGCGCGCCGCCGGCCGAGCCGCCGG
>SLOV01000310.1 GCA_007132345.1 Kiritimatiellia bacterium | reverse complement strand
TCCGGAAAGACACGGATCGTCTGGTTCGTGATGAGGCGTCTCCGTGTTTCCCGCACCTGTCCGGCGCCGCGACCCTGTGTGATGAGCACGATGTTCCCGGTGACCGGCGGCAGCGTTGTGGCACAGACGATCCGGTTGCGCGTCGCGGAGCTGACCTGGCCCACGAACGTCGACTGGTCGGCATACGTCGAGAGATCGATGTTGTACGCAAAGACGCAGTATCGAAAGGCCAGTTCCCGTGCCCGCTTGTCCGCGCTTCCAAAAAACACCGACTTGATATCATCCAGACTGCGGGCCTCCACACCCGGCGGAAGGGGCGGAATCGTACTCATCGGCACGATATCGATACTGGCGCCGGTGCCTCGCTGCGAAATTTCGTCGCCCCCCTGCAGGTTTCCCAACTCAACACCCAACGAATAGGGAGTGCCATCGATGGGATCGACCCGCGTTCCGGCATCTATGTGAACATAGATGCCATCCACGCCGTCGGGATTCGGCACCGGCGCCATCAACAGCCGATCATCCAGATCCTGAAAGATCCGGTAATCGGGTTCTGCCCGCCAAGGCCCCACCACGCCCGAGGTGCGCGGTTTCAGCCAGTCGACCTCCAAAAAGAGATCCTTGTGATCGACGGCGGCGCCCCAGTCGCTCAGCGCAAGATCGACGATGCCGTCCCGATCGATATCGATGCCGCCGCCCGGCCGTTCCCAATGGTTCGGAAGCCCATCTTCATCGTCGTCCAGGTGAGCGGCGCGCAACACTTTCGGGCCCGCGGTGGTATCGACCCAGAAGGCAATGAAGTGGTCGCTGGGAGCAGGCATGCCGTCCACCGTTCCACGCGGGGAGCCGTCGAGGTTCCGGGTGGCGCGCCCCAATCCGTTCCACAGCCGGATGTCGGTCACCGTCGCGCCCCCGACCGTATCCCCCACTTGCAGTACCGGCAGCAGAGCGCGCGGGTTGACGACAATGTTCTGGTTCGTGCCGGCCAACTCGCGCTGCACCTCCACCTGCATGGTCCAGAGCCCCATTTCTCCCGAAAAGAAGAACGGCGTGCCCGGCGGCAACGTGGGGTTGTCGAGACTGGCCGAGGTGGGCGTGGCGAGAAAGGCGATGATGAAGCGATCTTCCACAACCTGGCCGTCGCCGTTCACGTCCTGCCGTACCACGCAGATTCGGTTGCTGATCACGTCCAACGAAGCGAAGTGAATCTGGTTCGTGTGGTTATCCACCCCGACGACCGTGTCGGGGCCCACCACCAGCACGTTGGTTGCGCCGGGCCACTGAGGATGCAGCAGGCGCAAGTAGATGCCGGGCTCGTCACCTTCTTCGCTCCCGGCAAAGACGATGGCCGTGCCGTCGGCGCTGATGCCCGGCAGCCGCCCCAGTTCCGTCCAGCCGTCGGTTGCCTTGGCAAGGACCTCCTTATCTCCCGAACTCTTGATGCGGACAATCTGCTCCGCATCGCCCGTGCCCTGCTTAAGGACCGTGACGGGGCCGGCGCCCGCCATGGGCACCCCAAACCCGGACGTGCCGTTGATCAGGGGAGCGATAACCTGCCATTCCAGGGCGGCACCGGATGAGTTCATATACAGAAAGTTGGGGTCAGACTCTTTGTAATCGCAGAGCATCGCGTTGTCCGACCGGATCCCGACGATCAGGGTATTCCCCGCGTCGTCCAGCGTGAGCGCATGGCCATCGATACAAACGTTGGAGTCCGCCGGTTCACCCACACATTCGGCGCAACGCCCATCGAAAACGAGGGTTCGCGAGGAGGTGCTGTTGCTGAAGGTCCCGCCCGTAATGTCGATGTCGAATGTGTAGCCGATCGCACCGTTGAGTTCTCCGTTTCCGGTGTCACCGGTGAAAATGGTGCCGATGACCCGATTGCTGTTGTTGAGATGGACGTGATCCAGAAGAGGCCCGGGCGGTGCGAGCGGGTGATCGTTCAGATCCTGAATTCGATGTAGCCCGCCCATGGGGCTGACGTTGGCCACAAGGCAATTCCAGAATTGGGAGCCCGCATCGTTAGCGAGCACTGCGCTGAACGCCACGCGGCCGAGGTCGTTGCCTGCCACCAGATGATCAATGTTGGCGATGAATGTAGAGGTCAGCTCGACACCCGCCACCTCCTCACCGACTTGCGCCACTACGTCCAATTCATAAAACGGACTTCCGGCGCCTTGCGCGGACCGTCCACACAGGAACAGCATCGCGCAGAGGCCGAAAAGGAGTCGGGGCTTCATGAAAGCCATCCTGACGCGTGGTGGGTCCGGCGAACGCAAGACAGAAGTTTTTCGGAACGCATACTATCCCCCTCATGCAAATATCATAATATGCAAAGACCACGCATAAAGCAAGGGGGAAGTAGGGGTCCGGAAACGACACAGTCTGATTGGGCTTCGGTGCTCGGGCATGCTTATGACCTCTGGAAGACGGGCGGCCCTGTCGGCCATCCTCCCGAGCACCAAACACCTGCCTGCAACCTCTTAATCCGGCGACGCGGCCGCGAGTTTCTTGCGGAGGGCGCGGGTCATGAAATGGTCGACCAGCGCGTCGGGCGCGATGCGGCGAAGGATCGCGCCCGCATA
>SLOV01000338.1 GCA_007132345.1 Kiritimatiellia bacterium | reverse complement strand
TACTGCGGTGAGATCGAACGTGATGCTCACTGTTCGGCAATGCCGCCAGCAGCTCCCTCCTTGCCTCCCAGAATCAGAAATCGTGTTGGCCGGTTTCTGGGGCTGCCCCGGATTTCACCGCGCGGTGCCGTTATCGGTCGCGGACCAAGGCCCGACGGGTTCGCTAGCGGAATCAGCCTCGGCTACGGCCTGGCAGTAGAGGCTGTCAGCATTTCGTAAAGTCGCTCTGGGGCGATGTCGGCTCCATTTGGCCACGCCAGCGTTCCTCCTTCGATCCGGAATTGACGGAAGAACGCTACGTCAGCAAAGGGCTCAAATATGGGGCCACGACGTACGTAGGCGGAGAGGTCCACTTGTCCCGCCGTGCCATCGTCGAATTCCAGCTCGACCACATAGCCGTTAACGTGCTGAGCCCTGCAAATGTTGGTCATATTCCACATGACGATATTCCTACTCTAAAGGCGCAATCTTCGCAAGTGGGCGCGCTTCACGCGCAAGCTGCCAATCGCGTTCCAACTCTGGGGTGTGAAGGTCAATCCAGTCCCGCACCAGGCGCAGGGCGGTCCGGGAGTGAAGATCCCCTTGCAACACGTTGCCGTTGAAATCAAGTTTGGCCATCTGGCCCTGATACTCGACATGAACATGCGGCGGGGGGTGGTCGTCGTAGAACATCCTCACGATGATGCCGAAGAATCGGGATATCTCTGGCATTGAATTTACTCTTTCTGGCGAATGGCCGGGCCTGCGTCCGAACAAGGCTTGCGTTTCAGGCCCCGCATGGCCGATTTGTATGCCTTCTTTGCCTATGTGGGAGGCTACGCCTTTCGCCTTGCGATGTCATTCGTCATCTTCGGCCATTTTCATCAGTGCAAATATGCTGTTCGCTCGACCACATCTCGGGCCAAGACATTCCAGTGCGCCCTTCATTTCCTTGTCCACTGCAAGGGTGTTGTCCATCCGGGCGGACGAGCGGACAGCGGTAAGGAGCCAAGCCGTCTACACTGCGCACGCACAGTAATTCGGGATGGAGCGGACGCGCTCTCGACCGCAATCGCCGCAGGCGACGGTGGTTCCGCGTCCGGCATACTACGGTGTGATCCAATGCGTGCGCCGCCCCGTTCAGCATTGCTGCCAGCCGCCTCTCTTTTGCCTCGCTGCCCACGAAATGTCAGGATGTGCGGACCGCGCTTCGTTTTCTTGTCAGATGTCCAGAGCGAAGCGCACAGCCCGACCGACGGCCGCAAGCTTCGCCGGCGGCAAGGTTGCGACCAGCGATCCGATCTTCTTTTTGGAGATGGTCTGCAAGTGGTCGCAGTTGATGGCGCAATCGCGGCGCTCGCCATCATCCCGCGATAAGGCGACTTCGGAAGGAATGTGCAGAACCGTTGGCGTTCGCACCTTCAGAATGTGCATATCGACAGCTATGCTCTTCCACATGGTCCGCCTGTGTCCATTGGGATTCCGCCAACGGCAGCAATTCTCAGTATGGCCCGGGACGGGTCCTTCGGGCCTGCTGAAGCAGGTACTACGAACGGTTTTCCGCCGGGCTTTCGCCCGTTTGTAGCCCCGCCTTCAGGCGGCAAGGGCCATAATGAGAATTGCTGCGCCAACGGCAGCAAGCAGCGCGGGCCGAAGGCACTCTCGATGCCGTGGTTGGCCGGGTTGATGATTCAGGCGGATCGTCCAGTGTTGTCGGCGCTTCCCTCTCCGATGTCGCACACGAACGAAAACTAACGCTGCAGAGACGCCGGGACTACCGCCCCCCTTCTGCGCGCCCCCATCGTTACCCGATGTTAGGATGTGCGGACCGACCCTATAGCTTCTCCTCCGCTTAGTTTCCCTTCGAAGTCTTCCTCAACAAGTACCCCGACAGATCCTCGAACACTGACACTGGCCGCCCACCGTCCAGGTACGCCCGCATTACGATTCTTTCCGGCGATGTAGAGCCGGTAGAGCGGGGGTCCTGACTTAAATCCGATCTCTCCGTGTTTGACCGGGGTTCCATCTCGTCTGATTGTTTCGGCGTCATATGCCCTGTTCCTTTCTGCGAGTGCATTGCCTGTGTCGACCTGATAAGAAATTGCTTTTGAATCGGCTGCCGGTGAGGGGCCGCATTCGCTGATCCGGAGTGGATGATCGCGTGGCTTTCATGTTGCGAGGGTGGCAAAATCGGGGGTGGAAGTCAAGCGCCTGGGTTCGGCTGCTACGAGAGCTTGCTTGTCGCGCTGGTTGTGGGCCGAGAGGCAGATGGGGTCTCGGAAGATTTGTTCCGTCGAGTGGAAGTTGGGAGGGGCGACAGGGTCCGCACATCCTAACATGTTCAGTTTCTTTGTCCACTTGTTGACCTCGCGGAAGCGCCTATCCCCACACGCCTTTACGGCCATGCTTACATTCATCTCGTGCCCCACCCGCAGCCACTCACTCAACCGTGAATCCCCAACAACCGCCCACTACTTCACCCAACCCGCAAAAGCCATCTTTCGCGCGTGGTTCTTGGTCAACCCGTCAAGCTCTTCCAGCTTCAACCCGAGCCGCTATACAGAGCGTCTTAAGTAATGCAGCATAGTCGCTTCAGGGAAGTGTTGGGCGTGGCCCAGAG
>SLOV01000300.1 GCA_007132345.1 Kiritimatiellia bacterium | reverse complement strand
GGGCCCGGCACGACAAGGGGAAACTGAACACCGAACACTGACACCCCTTCCCCCCCTGCCCCCCACCACCTCCGTCGCCCAGGGCATCGACTGGGACAACTTCCGCGACCATATCCCCACCGCCGACCAGCAGGGCCGACGCCAGTGGGTCTATCCCCGCCGCCCGTCGGGACCACTCTACAAATATCGCACCTGGCTGAGCTACGCCCTGCTCGCCTTCCTCTTCCTCGGGCCGTTCCTGCGCATCAACGGCAACCCGATCCTCATGATGAACGTCATCGAACGCAAGTTCACCATCATGGGCTTCATCTTCTGGCCGCAGGACACCCTCCTCTTCGCCGTCGCCATGCTCACCGTCTTCATCATGATCGCCCTCTTCACCGCCGTCTTCGGGCGCATCTGGTGCGGCTGGCTCTGCCCTCAGACGGTTCTCATGGAGATGCTCTTCCGAAAGATCGAGTACGCCATCGAAGGCGACGCCGACGATCAACGCAAACTTAACGCTTCCCCCTGGACCCCCGACAAAATCCGGCGAAAAGCCCTCAAACACGGCGTCTTCTTCGGGCTCTCCTTCATCATCGGCAACCTGCTCCTCGCCTACATCATTGGCAGCGACGCCCTCTTCGCCATCATCACCGATAACCCCTTCAATCACCTGCGCGGCCTGACCGCCATGATCCTCTTTTCGCTGCTCTTCTACGGCATCTTCGCCCGCTTTCGCGAACAGGCCTGCACCTTCGTCTGCCCTTACGGCCGCTTTCAGTCCGTGCTGCTCGACGAAAACTCCATCGTCGTCGCCTATGACCACAAACGCGGCGAAAAGCGCGGCCGCTTCTCCCGCAAACAGTCCCTCGAAGAGCGCGCCGCCGCCGGACTCGGCCACTGCGTCAACTGCGGCTGGTGCGTCGAGGTCTGCCCCACCGGCATCGACATCCGCAACGGCACCCAGATGGAATGCGTCAACTGCACCGCCTGCATCGACGCCTGCAACAACGTCATGGACCGCGTCGGCCTGCCCCAGGGCCTCATTCGTTACGCCTCCCTCAACGGCATCGAGCGCGGCGAGCGACTCAAAATCACCCCGCGCATCAAGCTCTACTGCGCCATTCTCGCCGGCCTCAGCCTCCTGCTCGTCACCCTCGTTGCCCTGCGCCCGCCCGTCGAGGCCACCATCCTCCGCGCCCCCGGCTCCCTCTTTCAGCAGCAGCCCAACGGCAACATCAGCAACGTCTATCTCGTCAAAGTCATGAACAAGACCACACGCGATATCCCCGTGCGTTTCGAACTCCTCAAACCCGAAGGCAACATGATCGTTGCGGGCGAAACCGTGCTCACCGGCCGCGAACAGCTCGCCTCCACCGCCATCGTCGTCGAACTTGCGCCTGACCAGCTCGCCGGCGAAATCACGCCTGTCCGCATCGGCGTCTTCGCCAACGACAAGAAGGTCGACAGCGTCAAAACCTCCTTCCTCGGCCCACGCCGCTCTGGAGCCGTGCGCCGATGAACGAGGACAAAAACTACTGGCCGTACGCCCTCATCGCCTTCTTCGCGATCTTTGTCAGCACCGTAGTGCTCTTCTCCATCTGGTCCATCACCCGCAACCCCGTCGACCTCGTGGTCAAAGACTACTACGCCGCCGAGTTGCTCCATCAGGAACAGATCGAGCGCAGCCAGCGCGCCGCGATGTTGCCGGATCCGCCCCGCATCGCCTATTTGCCCGCCGCGCGCCAGGTCGCCGTCTCGTTTCCCGCGCCGCCCGAGAGCGGGCATCTGCACTTCTATCGCCCTTCCGACTCCACCCTCGACCAGCACTATGTTCTCACGCTTGATGCCGATCATCGCCAGACCTTCGATCTCCTCCAATTCGAGCCCGGCCTCTGGCGTGCCCGTCTCAAGTGGATCCAGGACGGCGAAGACTATTTCATCGAGCAACCGCTCGTGCTCGACTAATCCTCTTTGTCGTCTGGTTAATCCCCGGCGCCCCGCCCCCTTTTTTTGTTTGACGCCCCGCCCCCTCTGCGCCATATACGGCCCCCTCAATACTGCTCGAACGCACAACCAGGAGGATCAACATGCCATTCATCAATTTCGGGGGCGTGAAAGAGAACGTCATTACCCGCAAAGAGTTTTCCCTCGCAAAGGCCCGCAAGGTCTTGAAGAAAGAGACCATCGCCGTCATCGGCTATGGCGTCCAGGGGCCCGCCCAGGCACTCAACCTCCGCGACAACGGCTTCAACGTCATTATTGGCCAGGCCAAGAAGTTCAAGCGCGACTGGGACCGCGCCGTCAAAGACGGCTGGGTTCCCGGCAAGACCCTCTTCGATGTCGAAGAGGCGGCCACCCGCGGCACCATCGTCAAGATGCTCGTCTCCGACGCCGCCCAAATGGCGATCTGGCCCACCATCAAGAAGTGCCTGAACGACGGCGACGCCCTCTATTTCTCGCACGGCTTCTCGATCGCCCACAAAGACAAGACCAGGGTCATCCCGCCGGCGCACGTCGATGTGATCATGGTGGCCCCCAAAGGCTCCGGGCTTAACGTCCGCCGCAACTTCCTTTCCGGCGCAGGCATCAACTCCAGTTTTGCCGTTTACCAGGATTACACCGGCCGCGCC